>NZ_JAYSCO010000007.1:0-138765 GCF_041914865.1 Pseudoduganella sp.
AACCTGCGACCAACGGATTAAAAGTCCGCTGCTCTACCAACTGAGCTAACGACCCAAGGTTCCTCTATTCGAATGGTAGGCCGTGCGGGGCTCGAACCTGCGACCAACGGATTAAAAGTCCGCTGCTCTACCAACTGAGCTAACGACCCGTCGAAAGAAGAAGCGAGATTATAGGCTGGGCTATTGGATCTGTCAAATGCTGCGCGGCACTTTTTTGGATCGCGGGCATCGGGGACGGACCCGAAGGGTCAGTCCCCTTGTTCGCTTGTGCCGCTCGGCTTACTTGCCTTTCAGGCGCTCTTTGGCGGTAGCGGCGGCGGCAGTGCCAGGGTAGGCTTTGATCAGGTCTTGCAGGGTCTTTTTGGCGTTGTTGACGGCCTTCAGCTCCATCTGGCAGCTGGCGATGTTCAGCATGGCGTCGGCGGCTTTGGGGCTGTCCGGCCAGTTCTTCACCACCACTTGCTGGGCGGTGATGGCATTTTTGCAATCACCCTGGGCGTAGAAGGCGTTGCCAAGCCAGTATTGGGCGTTGGAGGCGTAGGCCGAGGCGCCGTAGCGCTTCACGAAGTCTTGCAGAGCGTTGGCGGCGCCTTTGTAGTCGCCGCCCTTGAATTGGGCCATGGCGTTGTCGTAGGCGTTCTGCTCGTCCATGTTGACGGAGGTGGTCTGGCCGTCGATGGTGACCTGGCGCGGCTCCAGCTTTTTCAGGCGGGCGTCCAGGTCGGTGTAGAAGTCCTTCTGGCGCTTCTGGGCCACCTGGATTTCGTTCAGCAGGATTTCGACCTGGCCGCGCAGGCGCGAAATTTCTTCGCGCATCTGGTCCTGGCTGGCGATCAGGTCCAGCGTGGCGCTCTTGTCGGTTTTGGTGTCGATCAGGTTTTTCAGGTCCGCTTCCAGCTTGCTGACCTTGGCTTTCAGGTCGGTGATGGCCTTGCGCGCTTCTTCATCGTCGAAGAGGCCGGCGGAGGCGCTCAGGGGCAGGGTGGCAGCGAACAGGGCTGCCATCAGGGCGGACTTGGTGAATTTCATTGTTCTTTCCTTGCACAAAAAAAGAAATGGGGCAGGGCGCAGTATAAACTGCGCGCTGCCCCTTGTGCGTCATGTTAAGCCGGAAGATTACTTGGCTTTGTACACGATGTCAGCACGGCGGTTCTGTGCCCATGCTTCTTCGTTGGAACCGGTTGCCTTTGGCTTCTCTTCGCCCAGGGACACGGCTTCCATGCGCGCTTCTGGCACGCCCAGGGCGGCCATCGACTTACGCACGGCTTCAGCGCGCTTCTGGCCCAGGGCCAGGTTGTACTCGGAGCCACCGCGCTCGTCGGTGTTACCTTGGATCAGGATGGAACGCTGGGCGTTCTTCACCAGGTATGCGGAGTGGTTCTGCACCACTTCTTTGCCGTCTTCACGCACAACGTAGCTGTCGAAGTCGAAGTACACGGAACGGTTGGCCAGCTTGCCGCCTGGGATGTCCAGTTCGTCTACGGCTGCCTGCACTGGTTCAACTTTACGGGTGTCAGCAGCTGGAGCGGCTGGAGCGGCTGGCTTTTCTACCACTTCTGGTGCTTTTTCAGCTGGCTTCGGGGTGGAGCAAGCTGCCAGCAGGGCTGCGGTGCTGAGGATGAAGGCTACGTGTTTTACGTTACGCATTTTTATTTCTCCTGGTCGTTAAAGGTGCTACTTCTCTCTTTTTACTTCTTTACTTCATGAAAGGACCCCAAGTGGGTTCCTTGATATTGCCCGCCTGAATGCTCAGGCGCTGCTTAACACGGCCGTCGGTCGATGCCACGGCCAGCGAGCGGCGGCCGCCGTTCTGAGTGGCGTACAGGATGTACTTGCCATTCGGAGCGAAACTCGGCGAATCGTCGCTGGTGGTATCGGACAGGCGTTGCTCCTGGCGCGATTCCAGGTCCAACACGTAGAGCTGGAAATTGCCGTCGCGCCGCGAAATATAAGCCAGCGTCTTGCCGTCGGCGGAAATGCGCGGGCTGATATTGTAGGTGCTGCCGAACGTCACGCGCTGCGCTTCGCCGCCGTTGACGCTCATGCGATAAATCTGCGGGCCGCCGCTGCGGTCGCTGGTGAAGTAGACGTGCTGGCCGTCGTGGCTGAACTGCGGCTCGGTGTCGATGGTGGAGCCGTTGGTCAGGCGACGCAGGCCGGAGCCGTCCGCATTGGCGATGAAGATCTGGGTATTGCCAGTCTTGGACAGGGCCACCGCGATCTTGCTGCCATCCGGCGACCAGGCCGGCGCCGAGTTGTTGCCTTTTTCGTTGGCGATTACGGTGCGCTGGCGGGTCACCAGGTTCTGCACGTACACTACCGGCTTGCGCTGCTCGAACGAGACATAGGCCACCTTGGTGCCGTCCGGCGACCAGGCAGGCGAGATGATCGGCTCGGTCGATACCAGGGCCGGGATCACGTTCTCGCCATCGGCGTCCGCCACTTCCAGGCGGTACTGCCTGCCTTGCTGGACCACGTACGCGATGCGGGTCGAGAATACGCCCTTGATGCCGGTCAGCTTTTCATAGATATCGTCGGCGATCTTGTGTGCTGCCAGGCGGCCGTACTGGGTCGGCACCTGGGTACGCATGGCGGACAGGTCATTGCCGGCGCCGGTCGACAGCAGGCGGTATTGCACATCGAAGCTGCCGTTGCCCAACGGGGTGACCGCGCAGGCGGCCAGTGCATCGGCGCCGCGCGCCTTCCAGCTGGTCGCATCCAGCTGCATCAGATTGGTGGTCGCACCCGCGTCGATGATCTTGAACATGCCGCTGCGGGTCAGGTCGGCCTTGATGATCTCCGAGATCTGGGCCGGCGCCGCCGCTTCATTGGCGCAGGGGCCAATCGCCACCGGAATCTGGTTGCTGCCCACGCCGGAAATCTCCACGCGCAGCTGGGCCTGTGCCGACAGCGCGAACGCCGCGCCGGCCAGGACAAACAGATATTTAGCGTTGTTAATCATTCTCACGATCCTTATTGCCGCATTTCCTTGAGTTTGAAGGTCGCCGTGATCTCGCGCTCCACGGTGCCGTCCTTGCGCTTGGGCAGGGGCGAGGCATTGCGGATCGCGTTTTCGATCGCGGTGTCATAAGCCGCGACGCCGCTGGATTTTACCTTGCGGACGCCCATTACTTCACCAGTCGGCAGCTGGGTGATGGTGTACACAGCTTCGACATCTTCCTGTCCCGGATAGTTCAGGAAGCTTCGAATCTTGGTCACGATCGCAGCTTTGTAGCCATCGTCCAGGCGCGGTGCGGTGGACTTGGCTGCCGTGCCGGTGGAGCCGGCTGCGGCCGAACCCATGATGCGCTTCATTTCCGCTTCACGGGCTTTGGCCAGCTTTTCCTTCTCTTTCAGTTCCGCCAGTTTCTTGGCTTTTTCTTTCTCCAGCTTTTCCTGCTTTTCTTGCTCGGCCAGTTTTTTCTCTTCTTCTTTTTTCTTCTTCAGCTCGGCCAGCTTCTTCTCTTCCAGTTCCTTCTTCTCTTTTTCCTTCTGCTTGCGCAGCGCGATTTCAGGATCGGGCTGCGGCGGCTTCACCACTTCCGGCGGCGGCGTTTCCTTGACCGGCTCGCGCACGGGCGGCTCGGGTTCCGGCTCAGGCTTGGGCTCCGGTTCCGGTTCGGCCTTGGGCGCCGCCATCTGGGTCGTCATATCCCAGATCTCGGCATCCACGCCCACCACTTCATTGTTCCAGCGGATACCGACCCAGAGGAACAGGAACAGTACGCCATGCACAGCCACGGCGAGCGCAAACGCGCGCGTACCGGTGTGCCGCTTGGGCACACGGTACGGTCCGCCAGCATCTGCCATCGTCATTGCCATGCCTTACTTGGTTGCCAGGCCAACGCGGTGAATCCCCATCTTTTTCGCTTCGGAAATCAGCTGAATCACATCGTCGTACTTGCTTTCCTTATCGCCGGCGATCAGCACCGGGTACTCAGGATATTGTTCGTGCAGGGCGCGCAGCTTGCGCACCAGGGCCTCGCGGTTCGGCTCGGTTTCCGGCGCATCGGCCGCCTTGCCGGCGATGCCGATCGACAGCGAGCCATTCGGCTTCACCTGCACCTGGATGAAGGCATCCGGCGGACGCACGGCTTTCTCCGCGTGCGGCAGGTCGATCGACTGCGGGTTGTTCGAGGTCGGCATCACCATGAAGATGATCAGCAGGCAAAGCATCACGTCGATATACGGCACGACGTTGATCTCGGACTTCAGCTTGCGGCCACGGCCGCCGCGCATGCTGCTGGAGAGGGAAGAAGCCATCTTCAGTTTCGCCTTTTAACGGGACTGGCGCTGCAGGATGTTCGAGAATTCTTCAACGAAGCTCTCGAAGCGGATCGCCAGGCGGTCAATATCGTGCGAGAAACGGTTGTACGCCACCACGGCTGGAATTGCCGCGAACAGGCCGATAGCGGTCGCAATCAGCGCCTCCGCAATACCAGGCGCCACAGCGCTCAACGTAGCCTGCTGCACATTGGCCAGGCCGCGGAACGCATTCATGATGCCCCACACGGTGCCGAGCAGGCCGATGTACGGCGACACGGAACCGACCGACGCCAGGAACGCCAGGTGCGCCTCCAGCGCATCCATCTCACGCTGGAAAGCCGCGCGCATGGCACGGCGCGCACCGTCCAGTACCGCGCCCAGGTCCATATCGCGGCTGGCCGCAGCCGCCTGCTTGCCCTTGATGAACTCGCCCATGCCCGCCTCAAAAATGCGCGCCAGCGCGCCGCTGTTGGCACGGTTGCTGCCGGCGCTCGCATGCAGCGCATGCAGGTTGCCGCCGGCCCAGAAAGTCTTCTCGAATTCGATGGTCTGCTTGCGCGCACCGCGCACATCAAACAGCTTCTTGAAAATGTAAGTCCAGCTGATGACGGAAATCGCAAGCAGCAACGCCATGATCAACTGAACGATCAGGTGGGCGTTGGAGATGAGGGCGATGAAAGAAAGGTCTTGGGTGACGTTCATTGTTTCTCGGTCTAATTATTATGCGCGCATGCGGACAGCCACGGCATCCGGCACAGCGCGCGGACGCAGGGCGGAATCGACGCAGCCAACTTTGACATGGGCAGTATTCAGCAGGCGCTCACCGCACCACGCTTCCTGCACGAACTGGATCGACGCACGGCCCAGCTTTTCGATACGAAGCGTCAATTTTATTACATCGTCCAAACGGGCCGGCGCGTGGTAGTCCGCGCTGACGTTTTTGACAACAAACATGGCGTCGTGCTCACGCAGCAGGATGTCCTGGTTAACGCCGAGAGCGCGCAACCACTCGGTGCGCGCGCGCTCGAAGAACTTCAAATAGTTCGCGTAGTAGACGATCCCGCCGGCATCCGTGTCTTCGTAATAGACACGGACCTCCCAGGTGAACACAGACGACATATGGATAGAACAGCTACTAAATGAGAATGGGCAACATTTTACGCCAAATAATTAGGCGAATTTGGACATTTGCACAATATCGTAACAATTGCTTACGGTTTTCCCTTACATGCGCCGGCATTTTAGCCGCGTTTAATGGCGAAGGGGGAGAAACCTTGGCAAGTTGGCATCAATTCAATCAAATTCACGTTAATATGTGGCGGTAAAGTTGCAATCCAGTAAGCAGTATTTGCAATATCGTCAGCCGTAAGCGGCGTCGTGCCCTCATAGACTTTCGCCGCCGCCGCATCATCCTTCAAACGCACGTTGGAAAACTCGGTGCCACCGCACAGGCCCGGCGCGATATTGGTCGCCCGCACCCCGGTGCCGATCAAATCGGCGCGCAGGTTCAGGGTGAACTGTTCCACAAAAGCCTTGGTCGCCCCATACACGTTACCGCCCGGATACGGGTAATGGCCAGCCACCGAGCCCAGGTTGATGATGGTGCCACGGCCGCGCGCCACCATATCCGGCAGCAAGGCATGGGTCATGGTGACGAGGCCGGTGCAATTGGTGGCGATCATGGTTTCCCAATCCTCCAGCGGCGCCTCATGCGCCCCCTTCACGCCCAAGGCCAGGCCAGCGTTATTAATCAGCACATCGACTTCACGCCAATCAGCGGGCAGGGAAGCCAGGGCGGCCAGGATAGCCGACTTATCGGTCACATCCAACTTAACCGGCAACAAGTTCGGACCCAATTCCGCCGCCAGCGCCTCCAAGCGCTCAGTCCGGCGCCCAGCCGCGATAACGCGATGCCCATTCCGCACAAAAACGCGCGCCATCGCGGCGCCAAAACCAGCGGTAGCGCCGGTAACTAACACGATCATGGTCGAACTCCCAATATTGAAGCGCTGATTGTAGGCCAAAACCGGCCAAAACCGGTGCCAGGTCTGTCATTCGGACAGCCAGACCAATTCTTTGATCTTTCTCAATACGCGTTTCAGGCCATTTTTGCGTATTGAGAAAGATCAAAGGATAGCGCTAGCTGTCCGAATGACAGACCTGGCACTGGTTTGGGCACTGGTTTGGGGCGGTTTTCCGGGGAAAACGGCACAACCGTTGCCGTTATCTGCTACTTAACTTACAATCTTGGCTCCATTACTGTCTCACGTAACTGGCGAAAAACTAGCTGGCGCTTGCGCTGCTGGTGAGAGGTGGGCAACCACCGGGGAACGTGAGATCTCAAACAGCCGTTCGCCTGGGCAGCCACGATGGAAACGTGCGTTTCGGCTGCCCTGTCACTTTTTGGCTCCCGATTCGATCCAATCTGCCTTAAAAAACTGGAGTAATTTCATGTTCGCAAAAGATCACACCCTCGCCAACGTTGACGCGGAGCTGTTTGCCGCTATCCAGAACGAGAACAAGCGCCAGCACGACCATATCGAGCTCATCGCTTCGGAGAACTACACTTCGCCAGCCGTGATGGAAGCCCAGGGCTCCCAGCTGACCAATAAGTATGCGGAAGGCTATCCAGGCAAGCGTTACTACGGTGGCTGCGAAAACGTCGACGTCGTGGAACAGCTGGCCATCGACCGCGTGAAGCAGCTGTTCGGCGCGGAAGCGGCGAACGTGCAGCCTAACTCGGGTTCCCAGGCTAACCAGGGCGTGTTCTTTGCCGTGCTGAAGCCGGGCGATACCATCATGGGCATGTCGCTGGCCGAAGGCGGTCACCTGACCCACGGTATGGGCCTGAATATGTCCGGCAAGTGGTTCAACGTCGTTTCCTACGGCCTGACCCCGGAAGAGGATATCGATTACGACGCCATGGAAGCCCTGGCCAAAGAGCACAAGCCTAAGCTGATCATCGCTGGCGCGTCGGCTTTCTCGAAGAAGATCGATTTCGAGCGTTTCTCCAAAGTCGCTAAGGCTGTCGGCGCCTACTTCATGGTCGATATGGCCCACTACGCTGGCCTGATCGCCGCCGGCCTGTATCCGAACCCAGTGCCGCACGCTGACTTCGTAACCTCCACCACCCACAAGTCCCTGCGCGGTCCGCGCGGCGGCATCATCCTGATGAAGGCGGAGCACGAGAAGATCATCAACTCGGCAATCTTCCCAGGCATCCAGGGTGGCCCGCTGATGCACGTGATCGCTGGCAAGGCGGTGGCGTTCAAGGAAGCCCTGTCGCCAGAGTTCAAGGCCTACCAGCAGCAAGTGGTGAAGAACGCTGACGTGCTGGCCAAGACCCTGATCAAGCGCGGCCTGCGCATCGTGTCCGGCGGCACCGAGTCGCACGTGTTCCTTGTCGACCTGCGCGCCAAGAACCTGACCGGTAAGGAAGCGGAAGCGATCCTGGGCCAGGCGCACATGACCTGCAACAAGAACGGTATCCCGAACGATCCGCAGAAGCCATTCGTGACTTCCGGCATCCGTCTGGGTTCGCCAGCCTTCACCACCCGTGGCTTCAAGGAAGCCGAGGCGGAGCAGGTGGGTAACCTGATCGCCGACGTGCTGGATAACCCGCACGACGCAGCAACCATCGAGCGCGTGAAAGCGGCTGTGAAGGTGCTGGCTGATAAATTCCCTGTTTACGCCTAAGCGGGCGGTTGGTACTATCAAGGCGCCGGATCGCAAGGTCCGGCGCTTTTTCATTACATAATAAGAGACGCTCTATCCCATGAAATGCCCGTTCTGCCAGCACGATGATATCCAGGTCCTCGACACCCGCGTGTCGGAGGAGGGGGACGCCATCAAGCGGCGCCGGCGCTGCGTCAATTGCGATAAGCGTTTCACCACTTGGGAACGCATCGAGCTGACCATGCCTTATGTGGTCAAGAAGAACGGCAGCCGTACCGAGTATTCGGCCGATAAGCTGCGCGCCAGCCTGATGCTGGCCCTGCGCAAGCGTCCGGTGGCGGCGGAGTCGGTCGATAAGGCGGTGGCGTCGATCGAGGAGAAGCTGCTGACCAGCGGCCAGCGTGAGGTCGATTCGGTCTACGTCGGCGAACTCGTCATGGCTGAGCTGAAGCGTCTCGACAAAGTGGCCTATATCCGCTTTGCTTCCGTCTACAAAAACTTCGAGGACCTGGCGGAATTCCAGGATGCGATCGAAGAAGTTGGCGACGGTCAAGAGCTCAATCCCAAGGCTTGATATTCCTCAAATCCGCGTGACCGCTGCTGGCTAATGTGAACAGCAGGGGAGGGCTGCGCCATGCGTCGTCCAACTGCGGGATTCACTATGGTGGAAGTGCTGGTCGCTGTGCTGTTGCTGGCCGTGGGGCTGGTCGGCGCGCTGGCGATGCAGGCACACGCCATGCGCACGCGCCAGGAGTCGGCCTTGCAGACCGAAGCCCTGCAAGCGGCTGCCACGCTCGCGGACCGCATCCGGGCCAACGCTACGCAGTCCTCCGCCTACCTTGGCTTTGAATTCGATGCGGCACTGGCGGCGCCTGGTCCGGTGCCGGGGGAGGCGGCTGCGCCGGGCGCCTGTAGCGATGCGCCCTGCGATGCGGCGGCCCTCGTGCAGCGCGAGCTGGATGAGTTCCGCTTGCATCTCCAGGCCAGCCTGCCGTCCGCCCGCGCCGTCGTTTGCCGCGATGGCGCCGCCGCGATGCAGTGGGCTTGCAGCGGAGGCGCGGAGGCACCCATCGCCATCAAGATCGGCTGGCGCAGCCAGCAGGCGGGGAGCACCGTGCCGCAGTTCGCCTTGCGCGTTGCGGCGTCGGCGCCCGGTGCGCCGCCCGGCCCTGCGCCTGAGGCTTCGCCCGACGCGCCGCCGACCGGAGGCGAGCCATGAGGCGCCGTCAGCGCGGCGTGGCCGTGGCCGAAGTTGTCATCGCCATGACCTTGAGTCTCCTTGTTACCCTGGTGGCGGCGACGCTGCTGCATGCCTCCAACCAGGATTTCCAGTTCAACGGGGCCAATACGCGCATCGACGACAATGGCCGGTTCGCCCTTGCCATCATCGGCCAGGCTGTGCGCCAGGCCGGTTTTCCCGGCGAACCCGACGCGGTTGCAGGCCCGTTGCCTCCGCTGGCGGTGGAGGGGCGCGACGATGCCAGCGTGGCCACAGGTGCGGCGGGGATGGGGACGCCGCAACCATCGGTGAACGGTAGCGATGTACTGGCCATCCGCTTTTCGTCCGCGGCCATTGCGGGCGCGGGCGCCAAGGCGGGCAGCGCGATGCTCAATTGCGCCGGCTTTCCTGCCGATCCGGGAGAGTGGGCCTGGAGCATTTTCTACGTCGCCAAGGCCAGCGACGGGGTGGCGGAACTGCGCTGTAAATACAAGAGTGAACATAGCTGGGGTGCCGACGCCGTGCTGCGCGGGGTGGATGCCTTCCATGTCCTGTATGGCCTGGATACGGATACGCCGCGCGACGGCATCCCCAACCTCTACCTCACCGCCAGCGCCATCGATGCGCGCGATGCCGCCTTGCCGCCGGCGGAGCAAGCCTTGCAGCCCAACTGGCGTCGCGTTGCCAGCGTCCGTATCGCTTTGCTCTTGCACGGCGAGCGCGGCTCCCGTCCGGGCCCGCTGCTATCCAGTTATGCGCTGCTGCCGGGCGACGATGCGGCCGCGTTGGTCGATGAGGCGAGCCTGCCGCCGGCAATGCGGCACCGTGCGCGCCGCATCTTCGGTACTACGGTCGCGCTGCGCAATCCTTAGGAGCCTGCCATGCGCCACTACAAGCAGCGCGGCGTCACGCTTCCCGTCACGTTCCTGCTGCTGCTTGCCGCCTTGACGCTGGGGGCGTCGGCGGCGCACACCGCCATGCTGGGCGAGAAGGCCGCCCGCGCTGAGCGTGACCGCTTGATCGCCTTCCAGGCTGCGGAGGATGCCATGATGGATGCAGAACGCGATATCAATGCGGGTCTCAGCGTGCCGGTCGAAGTGTCGCCAACGGGTGCCGGGGCGGATGGCCCGGCACCTGCGCCGGCCTGGCAAACGGTGGACCTGGCCGGCGACGGCGGCACGGAGTACGGTGCCATGACCGGCGCGGCGATGGACGTGGGGGAGGCGTCTTTGCCCTTCCGCCGCCCGCGCTATCTGGTCGAGCGCGTCACCTATACGCCGCCGGGCAAGCCGCCAGCCCACTATTACCGCGTGACTGTAATTGGTTTCGGCACCCGCCCGGGTTCGGAAGCTGTGCTGCAGGCCAGCTTCCAGCCGCCTTTGCCCGTGCGTCGCCATAGCTGGCGCGAGATCATGGACTGGCAGGCATTGCACGATGCAGCGGACGCGGGGGACGGGCAATGAAGGCCGCCAGCAGCAAAGGCGAAAGCCTGTTCGGCATCCTGGTCGCGCTGGCGGTCGCCGCCATCCTGCTGGCGGTTGCCATGCCGGTGTGGAGCGAGGCGGTGATCCGCATGCGCCGTGGCGAGGCCCAGGCCGCACTGCAGGAAATGATGCAGCACCAGGAGCGCCATTTCACCCGTTTCAACACGTACGTGGCGTTTTCCGCCGCCAGCACAGGCCAGGCGCCGGCCCAGTTCCGCTGGTGGTCCGGCCGCGCGCCAAAGTCCAGTGCTTATGAGGTGGAAGGCAAAGCCTGCGAGGGAGAACAGATCCGCGACTGCATCCAGCTGGTCGCCACGCCCGGCACACCCAAGGTGGACAACAGCTTCAAGGATCCGCGATGCGAACGCCTGATCCTCACCAGCACCGGCCTGCACCTCGCCAGCGGCCCCGGCCCCGGCTGCTGGCGCTAGGCGCCGCCGACCGCCGCGCCGCGCGCGCGAGGGCGTCGCGCCCGCGCCGTGCCGCAACGCGCGCTCCCGGCCTGCTCGGCGTAACCTTGCTTGAGCTGCTGATCGTGCTTGCCATCCTCTCGATCCTGTTCGCCTCCGCCATCCCCCAACTGAGCGACATGCTGGCAGGCCGCCAGCTGCGCGCGGCCTCCGCCGACCTGCTCGCCGCCATCAACGAAACCCGCGCCCAGGCCATCGCCCGGCGCCGCGTCGTCACCCTGCTGGCCGAAAGCGGCGATTGGCAGCAGGGCTGGCTGATCGTTGTTGACAATAATGCCAACCGCATCGTCGAACAGGGAGAACCCATCCTCAGCCGCCACAAGGCGCCGCCCGAGCGCCTCAAGGTCAAGGCCAAGTTCACCGACGCCACGGCCCCGTTTTACGTCGCATATAATGCAGCAGGACGCAGCTGCCGCGCCGCCCACCCGAATGCCGCCAACTTCGGCACCATCACCCTTGAACTGGCCGGCGTGCAGCGCAATATCAAGATCAATATGCAGGGCAGGGCGCGGCTGTGCGACCCCGCCCTGGAACCGGCAACCTGCGCAAGCATATGAATATCAACAGCGACCTCGAAGGCATGCAGCTGGCCCTGCAATGGGCGGAAAAAGGCCTGTACACCACGTCCCCGAACCCGCGCATCGGCTGCGTCATCGTGCGCGACGGCGTGGTGATCGGCGAAGGCGTGACGCAAGCCGCTGGCCAGGACCATGCCGAGATCCAGGCCATCAAGGACGCCAGGCGGCGCGGCCACGACGTGCGCGGCGCCACCGCCTACGTCACGCTGGAGCCCTGCAGCCACCATGGCCGCACGCCGCCCTGCGCCGACGCGCTGGTGCGTGAGGGCCTGGGGCGCGTGGTAGCCGCCATGGAAGACCCCAATCCGCTGGTGGCCGGCAACGGCATGGCGCGCCTGGCGGCGGCAGGCATCCAGGTCAGCAGCGGCCTGCTGGCCGAGCAGGCCTATGAAATGAATATCGGCTTCTTCCAACGCATGCGCCATGGCCTGCCGTGGGTACGCATGAAGACCGCTGCCAGCCTGGATGGCATGACAGCCCTGCATAACGGCCAAAGCCAATGGATCACCGGCCCGGAAGCGCGCGCCGACGGCCATGCATGGCGTGCCCGCGCCTGCGCCATCCTGAGCGGCATCGGCACCGTCAAGGCCGACGACCCGCAGCTCAATGTGCGCGCCGTCGAAACCCCGCGCCAGCCGCGCCGCATCGTGGTCGACAGCAAGCTGGAAATCAGCCCGCAGGCGCGGGTTCTGCAAGGCGGCGGCACCTGGATCATCGCGGCTGCCCACCACGCGGAAAAAGAGGCCATCCTGCGCGACCAGGGCGCGGAAGTCATCGTGCTGCCCAACGCCCACGGCAAGGTCGACCTGCCGGAGCTGATGCGGGAACTGGGCCGCCGCCAGATCAACGAGCTGCACGTGGAAGCGGGCGGCAAGCTGAATGGTTCCCTGATCCGCGAAGGCTGCGTCAACGAGCTGCTGGTCTACCTGGCGCCGACCCTGTTGGGTGACGCCCAAGGCATGTTTGCGCTGCCCGCGCTCACGGAGCTGAGCGGAAAGCACAACCTGAAATTCCACGAGGTAAAGCAAGTCGGCGCCGATTTGCGTATCCTTGCCCGATTCAACCCACACTGAAGATCATTATGTTTACTGGAATCGTCGCCGCTGTCGGCAAAATCAAATCCGTAACCCCGCTGGCTGGCGGCGCCGATGCAGGCGTGCGCCTGGACGTTGACGCCGGCGGCCTGCCGATGGCCGATGTCGGCCTGGGCGACTCAATCGCCCTGAACGGCGCCTGCATGACCGTGGTGGAAAAGACCGCCACCGGCTTCACCGTGGACGTCTCGCGCGAAAGCCTGAACAAGACCGTCGGCCTGGACACCACCACCGAAGTGAACCTGGAAAAAGCCCTGACCCTGGCCGAGCGCCTGGGCGGCCACCTGGTATCCGGCCACGTCGATGGCTTGGGCGTGGTGCGCAAATTCGAGCCGGTCGGCGAATCGCACGAACTGGTGATCGAAGCCCCGCGCGACCTGGCGAAATACCTGGCCTATAAAGGCTCCGTGGTGGTGAATGGCGTCTCGCTGACCGTCAACCGTGTTGAAGACAGCGACACCGGCTGCTCCTTCTCGATCAACCTGATCCCCCACACCATCCAGGTCACCACGCTCAAGCACCTGAAAGCCGGCTCCAAGGTCAACCTGGAAATCGACCTGATCGCCCGCTACGTCGAACGCATGCTCTCGCTCAAGTCCTGATCAGCGCGTGCGGTGACAATGTGCGTGTTTTCAGGGGATAGCAAGATGCTACGCTTGCTGTCCCTTTAAACGCGCCTGACACCGCAATGAATATTCCACGCCTGCTGCTTTCCGCCGCCATGCTTGCCGCACTTGGCGGCTGTTCGACCGTCAACCTCACTGCCAAGCAATTCCTTCCGCGCGATAGCGGAAAGGTGACGCATTTGAAGAAGACTGCGCCGGCCTATCAGGTTGAGAATATCGAGTTCACCCATCCCGATGGCGCCATCAGCCGCGGCATCCATGTCCGCAAGCCTGACGCGCAGTTCACGGTGCTGTACTTCATGGGTTCCGGAGTCCGTGTGGATGCCCACGGCGGCGTGTTCTCCAAGCCATTCACCGAGATGAACGCGAACGTGATCAGCTTCGACTATCACGACTTTGGCCGCAGCGAAGCCCCGGATTCCCCGTTTGGCCTGGCGGACCTTGAGCGAGAGACGCTGGCGCTGTACGACCATGTGCGCGCCACGACCAAAGGGAAACTGGTCGTCCACGGCCACTCTTTCGGCAGCTTCGTCGCCGCCCGCCTGGCCGCCAAGCGCGAGCTGGATGCGCTGGTGCTGGAAGGCACCGGCACCAATGCCCAGGCCTACGCCGACAACCAGATCCCCTGGTATGCCAAGGCTTTCGTGCGCATCAACCTGGACCAGGACCTGGCCGCCATCGACAATCGCGCCGCGTTGCGCGCCTTCCAGGGGCCGCTGCTGGTGATTAACGGCGTCAACGACGTCCAAACCCCGATTGCCACCTCGCGCGAACTGTTCGACGGCGTCACTAATCCTCGCAAGCGCTTCGTAGCAGTCGAGGAAGCGGGCCACATGAACTCAATGTCCAAACCGCAGACGATCGGCGTCTACCAAGCCTTCCTGGGCGGCAGCTACAACTGATCCAGCTTCAATCAAACTCATTTTTAATAACGATATGAATTGCAAAATTGCTGCCGTTCTCCTGGCACTTTCGGCCACTATTGCGCCGCAGCTTGCCTGTGCCGCGCCAGTCTCCAGCGCTGAAATCAAATTCAGGGAGCAAATGGGCCTGGCCGATTATCAAAGCGTCGAGTATCGCGATACCAAGGGGGCGCTGATCAGTTTTGCGCAGTTTGAGAAGAAGATATCGGGCGCGGGCTTCAGCATGAACAAGCGCAAGGACGGCGAGCAAGCCGTGGCAGTGCTGAAGCTGGAAACACCGCAATCCGCGTCGCCGATCCCAAAATCCAGGCTGGAGCCAGGAATGGTCTTCCCCGATTTCAAGCTGGCCGCGACCGATGGCAGCACGGTCGATAGTGCCGCGCTGCGCGGCCGCTATACGCTGGTGAGCTTCTATTTCGCCGATTGCGCGCCGTGCATCAAGGAGGTGCCCATGCTGAACGAATTTGCCGGGCTGAATAAGGAATACGCCACGCTGGCCATTACTTTCGATTCGAGCGACGAGGCGCGCCAGTTCGCCCAGCGCACAGGTTTTGGCTGGCGCACCCTGGCGGATGCCCAACCCCTGATCGAGCAGGCGGGCGTGAAAGCTTATCCAACCCTTGCCTTGCTGGACCCCAAGGGCAGGGTAGTGGCGACGACGAGCGGCCTGAATGTCAAAACCAAGGGAAACGCCGTCGACAAGTGGGTTGCGAAGGCGATTGCTGGGCGAGTGCAGTAAATGAAAAGAATTCTCGCTTTGATGGGGCTGGTCGTTGCTGCCAGCGCGCAGGCAGAAGCATGGCAGCCGGCGGACGGCCTGCAGCAATTGCCTCTTTGGCCTGGCGTGATACCGGAGGCGAAGCCCGCCAAGGGTCCGGAAAGCATGCGCCTGCGCGATGACCACCCGGTCGCCGGCCGGCCATGGCTGGAAGTCGCCAACGTTACCCGGCCCACGCTCACGGTCTACCCGCCAAAGGGCGGCAACACGGGTGCCGCTGTCGTCGTCTTCCCGGGTGGCGGCTACCGCGTGCTGGCCATTGACCTGGAAGGGACGGAGGTCTGTGACTGGCTGACCTCAATCGGCGTGACCTGCGTGCTGCTGAAGTATCGCGTGCCGGGATCGGGTCCGCACTGGGATGTGGAGCGCAATATGCGCGTCATTCCCAAGGTGCACACGGCGCTGCAGGATGCACAGCGGGCCATAGGCCTTGTGCGTCACCACGCGGCGGAGTGGAAGATCGATCCGCACAAGATCGGTGTGCTGGGCTTTTCGGCCGGCGGCCACCTGGTTGCGGCGGTCAGCACGCGCCACCAGCGCATCTACGCGCCTGTCGACAAGGCCGATGAGCAGAGTAGCCGCCCGGACTTTGCGGTTTCGCTCTATCCGGGGCATATGTCGATCAATTATAAAGCCGATCTCTCCAAGCTGAATCCCACCATACGGGTGACCAGCCAGACGCCGCCGACCTTCCTGCTGCATGCGCAGGACGATCCGATCGACCCGGTGGAGTTTTCGCTCCTGTATTACGCCGCGTTGAGGAAGGCGAATGTGGCAGTCGAGATGCACCTCTATGCCCAGGGCGGCCATGCGTTTGCGCTGCGTCCGACCGAACACCAGATCACACAGTGGCCGGCGCTGGTCGAGGCCTGGCTTGGCACACTCGGCATGATTCCCCGTAAAGAGGCCGCCCGGGCGCAGTAAGCGTCCGGGCGGCTGCGGTTCCACCAGCTCAGGCGGCGCGGGAGACGGCGATGTAGGCCGGCACTTCCGCGTTGATGCCCTGTTTGACCTGGCGGGTCAGGTCATCCGCCAGCACTTCTTCTTTTCCTTCCGCCAGCGCGGCGAAGATCTGCGCTGCCACATCTTCCGGCTTGACCTTCGGCACATCGTAGCCGGCGGTCATGTCGGTTTCCATATAGCCCATGTGGGCGCCAACCACCTGCGTGCCTTGTGCCGCCAATTCCACGCGCAGGCCGTTGGTCAGGGCCCAGGCAGCCGATTTCGACATGCTGTAGGTATTGGTCGGGCCTTGGCTCAGCCAGGCCAGCACGGACAGGATGTTGACGATGGCGCCGCCACCGTTGGCCTTCAGGGTCGGGGCAAAGCCTTTGCTCAGCAGCATCGGGCCGATCACGTTGGTTTCCAGCTCGGCGCGGGCCTGTTCGAGGGAGTTGTCGGCCAGGATGCCGCCGGCCTTGACGATGCCGGCATTGTTGATCAGTACATTCACGTCTTTGTATTCGCGCGTGACGGCGGCGATTTCGTCGTGGTTGGTGACATCGAGCTGGACCGGGATGACGCCGGGCAGGGTGATCGATTTGGCATCGCGCGCGGCGCCGTAGACCTTTTTCGCGCCGGCGGCGAGTGCGGCTTTCGCCAGTTGCAGGCCCAGGCCACGGTTGGCGCCAGTGATGAAGACGACGGAATCTTTGATGTTCATGATGGTTTCCTTGTTGGTTATTGATGACGGTTGTCATCCAATGACTTAATAATAGTGGTCGCAATTAAAAAGTTCAAGGGATTTTTTTTCGGCATCCCGGAAACCAGCCGGATGGCCCGTCCGGCCCAAGGGCCGGACACTGTCTGCTCAGAGGAGGGTGGTGCTGAGGGTGATGTTGGTGTTCAGGACTTTGGAGACGGGGCAGCCAACTTTTGCTTTATTGGCAAGCTCTTCGAACCTGGCTTTGTCGGCACCAGGGATTTTTGCCGTCAGGTCGAGGTGGATGGCGGTGATGGCGAAGCCGTCGGCTACCTTGTCCAGGGTGACTTCGGCCTTGGTTTCCATCTTTTCGGCCGTCAGGCCCGCTTCGCCGAGGATCAGCGACAGGGCCATGGTGAAGCAGCCGGCATGCGCGGCGCCGATTAATTCTTCGGGGTTGGTGCCGGGTTTGCCTTCGAAACGGCTGGAAAAGCCGTAGGGGGCGGCCTGCAGCACGCCGCTGACGGTACTAATTGCCCCACGTCCATCTTTGATGCCGCCAGTCCAGACGGCCGAACCGCTAGTCTTCATCGCTGCCTCCTTTAGGGTTAGAAAAGCAATTCAGTCTAGGCCAAATCGCCTAAAGGTGGCGCTTACGGGGCGGAAGTGCGCCAAATCCTTTAAAATAGCGGGTTAACAAAGAAACGCCCTGTGCCTCACATCAAAGGAAAAAATATGTCCATTTCCAGCACCGAAGAAATCGTCGCCGAACTGCGCGCCGGCCGCATGGTGATCCTGGTCGACGAAGAAGACCGCGAAAATGAAGGCGACCTGGTGCTGGCCGCCGAACACGTCACGCCGGAAGCGATCAATTTCATGATCAAGCACGCCCGTGGCCTGGTCTGCCTGACCCTGACGGAAGAGCACTGCAAGCAGCTCGA
Source organism: Pseudoduganella sp. (assembly GCF_041914865.1). Lineage (NCBI taxonomy): Bacteria > Pseudomonadati > Pseudomonadota > Betaproteobacteria > Burkholderiales > Oxalobacteraceae > Pseudoduganella > Pseudoduganella sp. The sequence continues at coordinate 17,697 of NZ_JAYSCO010000007.1, forward strand.
CCTGACCATGATGACGGCCAAGAACGGCACCTCCTTTGGCACCAACTTCACCGTCTCGATCGAAGCGGCGGAAGGCGTGACCACCGGTATCTCGGCCGCCGACCGCGCCAAGACCATCCAGGTGGCCGTGGCCAAGGGCGCCAAGCCAAGCGATATCGTGCAGCCGGGCCACATCTTCCCGCTGCGCGCGGTACCGGGCGGTGTGCTGATGCGCGCCGGCCATACCGAAGCCGGTTGCGACCTGACCGAGATGGCAGGCCTGACGCCGGCCTCCGTGATCTGCGAGATCATCAAGGATGACGGCACCATGGCGCGCCTGCCGGAACTGCTGGAATTTGCCAAGGAACACGGCCTGAAGATCGGCACCATCGCCGACCTGATCCACTACCGCAGCCAGAACGAATGCATGGTGGAACGCATTGCCGAGCGTCCGCTGCGCACCGCGCATGGCGATTTCCGTATGATTGCTTTCCGTGACAAGCCAAGCGGCGCAGCCCACCTGGCCCTGGTGCACGGTGAGATGGCGCCGGGCAAGGAATCGCTGGTGCGCGTGCACCAGCCGGTCTCGATCCTGGACCTGCTGGAAACCGAAGCCACCACCCACTCCTGGAACGTGTCGTCCTCGCTGAAAGCGATCAAGGGCGCGGAGCAGGGCGTGATGGTGCTGCTGAACTGCGGCGAAACCGCCGAGCAGCTGTTCGGCCAGCTCGAAGCGCTGGACAAGAACGTGCGCCCGACCGGCCGCGCCGCCAGCATGGACCTGCGCAGCTACGGCATTGGCGCGCAAATCCTGCGCGAGGTCGGCGTCAGCAAGATGCAATTGCTGGCCAGCCCGCGCAAGATGCCGTCGATGACCGGCTTCAACCTGGAAGTCACCGGCTACATGGCCAAACCTGCCGCCTGAGCGATCAGACACGGCTTAACCCGAAATCTAGAAAAGAGGACCACCATGACCGTAGCAACCTACGAAACCAACCTGTCCGGCGAAAACCTGCGTATCGGCGTTGTGCAAGCGCGCTTCAACGAAGACGTTTGCCACGGCCTGCTGTCGGCCTGCCTGCAAGAGCTGAAGAACCTGGGCGTGGCCGACGAAGACATCCTGCACGTGACCGTGCCGGGCGCGCTGGAAGTGCCGCTGGTGCTGCAAAAGATGGCCGAGTCCAACCAGTTCGACGCCCTGGTCGCACTGGGCGCCGTGATCCGCGGCGAAACCTACCACTTCGAGCTGGTGTCCAATGAATCCGGCGCCGGCATCACGCGCGTCGGCCTGGACTACAGCATCCCAATCGCCAACGCCATCCTGACCACCGAGAACGACGAGCAGGCGGAAGTCCGCATGGCCGTCAAAGGCGCCGAAGCCGCCCGCTGCGCGGTCGAAATGGCCAACCTGTCGATCGCCCTGGAAGAGCTGAACCAGGACGTGGGCGACGACGAGTAATTCAACAAGAAGGTAAGAACATGAACGACAAAATGACGCACGCCAACCCGAGCAAGAACCGCACCCCGCGCCACCGCGCCCGCGAGTTCGCGCTGCAGGGCCTGTACCAGTGGCTGCTGAACAATGAAGACGCCACCAAGGTGGTCAACAACATCCGCGCCGCCCACGGCTTCGACAAGGCGGACGGCGAGTACTTCGCCGACCTGCTGCGCGGCACCATCAAGCAATCGGTCGAGCTGCGTGAAGCCTTCTCGCCGCTGGTGGACCGCGGCGTGGCCGAGCTGTCCCCGATCGAGCACGCCGTGCTGCTGATCGGCGCCTACGAGCTGAAGAACCACATCGAGATTCCCTACCGCGTCGTCATCAACGAAGCAGTGGAGCTGACCAAATCCTTCGGCGGCATCGACGGCCACAAATACGTCAACGGCGTGCTCGACAAGCTGGCCGCCCAGCTGCGCGCCGACGAAGTCGCCGCCGACAAGAAAAAGTAAGCCGCAGCTTCACATCCGCTTCACGCGCCCCCGCGCAAAATGTTTCCCAGAAAATGGGGACGTACCCCATTAATTTAGGGGTACGTCCCCATTTTTTTCTGGGAGCACGAATGTTCAAGAAAATCCTGCGCGCGGCGGCTTGGCTGGCTGCAACGCTGGTCTTGCTGGCGGCTGCCGGCTACCTGTATTTCCTCAGTTTCGGACTGGATGCGCAGCCGCGTGCCAATCCACAGGCGCGCCCGGCTGATATCGCCTGGCTCGCCAGCACGCCGGTGGCGCCGCGCGGGCGCGTGCTGGCGGTCGTGTCGAGCGCCGCGCATTTTCCCGGCTCCACTAAGAAGGCCGGCTTTGAGCTGACCGAGCTCGCGCGCGCCTATTACGTCTTCCAGGCCAGTGGCTTTGAGGTCGAAATCGCCTCGCCGCAGGGTGGGCGCCCGCCTGAGCGCATCGATACCGACGATATGGGCGATGCCGACTATGCCTTCCTCAACGACGCCGACGCGCAGCGCAAGCTGCAGGCCACCGTGCGCCTGGCCGAGGTCGACCCGGCGCGCTACAGCGCTGTCTATTTCGTCGGCGGCAAAGGCGCCATGTTCGACTTCCCCGGCAACGCGGATATCGCGCGCATTGTCGCCAGCATGGCGGCGCGCGGCGGCGTACTGGGCGCCGTGTGCCACGGCCCCGCCGCGCTGTTAGGCGTGGTGGCCGGCCGCCGCATGACAGGCTTTACCAACGACGAGGAGCTGTTCCTGATGAAGGATGCCCGCCAGCGCCTGCCATTCCTGCTGGAAGACCGTGCCCGCGCGCTGGGCGCAAAGTTCTCCGCCGCCCCCAAGTATGTGGGGCACGTGGTGGTGGACGGCAAGCTGGTCACCGGCCAGAATCCCTGGTCGACCTGGGCCACGGCGGAGGAAATGGTCAAGGCGTTGGGCGCCGTGCCCGCCGCCCGGCCGGAAACCGGCGAGGAACGCAGCGTGCTGGCGCTGGCCGCCTATTACAACGATGGCCTGGCCGCCGCGCGCGCCGAACTCCGGCAAGGGGAGCGCTTTGATAAGATGCTGGTGCTGATGCACGCCGTGGTGGCGGGCATGCAGGGCAGGGTGGCGGACGCGTTCCAGCTGCAGCGCCTGGCCAAAGGATAGGGATGCCGCTGAACATACTGGTCGTCGAAGACAACGCGCTGTTGGCCCGCAACCTGGCCGACGCCTTCGATCGCGTCGGCCACAGCGCCGATTTCGCGGCCAACGGCGAGCATGGCCTGGCGCTGTCGCTCGAACATCCCTACGACGTGCTGGTGCTGGACCTGGCCTTGCCCGGCATCGACGGGCTGGAAGTGTGCCGCCAGCTGCGCGCCCGCCTGCCGCGCCGCCTGCCGGTGCTGATGCTCACCGCACGCGATACCTTGCAGGACAAGCTGCATGGCTTCGATGCCGGCGCTGACGACTACCTGGTCAAGCCCTTCGCCATGGAGGAATTGCTGGCGCGCTGCCAGGCGCTGGCCATGCGCCATCGCGATGCGGCGCTGGCGGTCGGCAGCCTGCGCATCGACCGCCGCGCGCAGACCGTCACGCGCGCCGGCCAGGCCCTGCGCCTGCAGCCGGTGGCTTACCAGCTCCTGCTGGCGCTGGCGGAGGCGCATCCCCGCGTGATGACGCGCAGCGAGCTGACGCAGATCCTGTGGCGCGACGATCCGCCCGACTCGGATGCCTTGCGCAGCCACCTGTACCAGCTGCGCCAGGCGCTGGACAAGCCGTTCGCGCAGCCGATGCTGCTGACCGTGCACGGCGTCGGCTTCCGCCTGGATGCAGCCGCATGAGTGCCCGTGCATCGCTCCCGGCCCCGCATAGCCTGCGCCGCCGCCTGACTGCCGCCTTTGCGCTGATCGCCCTGTGCACTGCACTGCTGTTCTCAGCATTCGCGGTGGTTTTCATGTACACGCTGGAAGACGAGTTCTTTGCCAATATGCTGGAGCAGGAAACCGCGCACCAGCAGGCGAGCTGGCAGGCCTCCGCCCGGTTGGCCGCGCCGCTGCGGCCCTATGTCAGCCTGCATCGCGACAGCAGCAGCCTGCCCGACGACCTGCGCCGCCAGCCCGGCGTCATGCGGGGCGGCGAATTCTTCGGCGAAGCGGGCCGCCACTACCACGTCCGCCAGCTCAATTTGCCGCGCGCGGCGGCGCCGACGCTGCTGGTGGCGGAAGTGAGCCGCGAACTGCTGGTGCGTCCGCGCCTGCCGTTGGTGCTTGGCCTGCTCGGCGCATCGCTGCTGGTCATGCTGGCGCTGACCCTGGCCCTGGGCTACTGGCTGGCATGGCGCGCGACACGTCCGCTGGAAGCGCTGGCGCAGCTGGTCGGCAGCGCCGCACCGGCCCAGCTGCCGAAAGGCTTCGCGGCCGCCTATCCCGCCAACGAAATCGGCGCGCTGGCCCGCGCACTGGACGACGCCCTGGCGCGCGTGGCCACCTTCATCGAGCGCGAACAGCATTTCACGCGCGACGCCAGCCATGAACTGCGCACGCCGCTGGCAGTGATCGAGGGCGCCGCGTTCCTGCTGGCCGCCCAGCCCATGCCACCGCAAGCCGCGCAACAGCTGCAGCGTATCCGCAGCGCCGCAACGCATATGGCGCAAACGGTCGATACCTTGCTGGCGCTGGCGCGCGAAGACCTGGCGCACGGGGATGCCGCCGCAGGGGCGCTGCCAGGTGCGCAGGATCCGGTGGCCCTGTTGCCGCTGGTGGAAAGCACGGTGGTCCAGCTGGCCCACCTGCTGGAGGGGAAGGCGGTCGAGGTCGAGGTGGCGCTTGCGCCGCAAGCATCGTTCCGCGTGCCGCCAGCCGCCTTGCGCATCGTGCTGGCTAATATTATTGGCAACGCCTTCCAGCACACCCAGGCCGGCACAGTGCGCGTTAGCTTTGCCGACGGCCTATTGGCCGTCAGAGACGACGGACCTGGCATCGACCCCGCCATCCAGGCCCGCCTGTTCGAGGCCGGCGCGAAAGGCGCCGCCAGCAGCGGCCACGGACTGGGCCTGTCGATCGCACGCCGCCTGGCAAGCCGCATCGGCCTGGCGCTCACGCTGCAGGCAGGCGCCGATGGCGGCACAGTCGCCGCTTTGTCTCCCGCCAAGTAAAAAAGCCACCCGCAGGTGGCTTCTAATATATAGAGGGGCAGGGCGCTTACAGGCCGGCCAGTTGATCCGCGCTGATCGGCTTTTCAACCTGCGCCACAGTGGTTGGCGCTTCCTTCGGCTTGGCTGGCGCTGCAGCCATCTGCGGAGGAGTAATGTAAGGCACCTTCTTGCCGGCCGAAACCTGCTTCAGCAGAGAATACTCGGACAGCACCTTATAGCCGTAACCATTATCGGTCTCGAAAGCAGCAGCGCCCACGTAGGACTTCAAGCCCGCTTCCACCGAACCGCCGCGCGACACGTAATCCTTCAGGATCAGCGAACCGACACGGATATTGGCCACCGGGTTCAGTGCAGCCTGCACGCCGCCCATGTCCTGGAACTTATCGGTATGCACCTTGGACATCACCTGCATCAGGCCTTGCGCGCCCATGGGGCTTTCCGCGAACGGATTCAGGCCCGACTCGATCGCCATCACGGCCAGGATCAGCAGCGGATCCAGCTTGATTTCACGCGCCGTCAGGTAAGCGGTGGACACCAGCATATTGGTCGCGTCGCCCGCCACGCGGTAACGCTTGGACAGCCAGTTGGTGACGGCGTCCTGCTGCTTCTTGGTGCCCATCAGGGCCTTTTCCTCTGGCGTCAGCGGCGCTTCCGCTGCTGCCACGGCGCCGGCCGGACGTACGGCAGGTGCTTCCATCAGTTCGGACAGCGGCGGCGCCACCACCACTTGCGCCGCCACAGCCGGCTGGCCGTGCAGGGCATCGACCAGGCGCTTGGCCAGGTCCGGACGTGCCACCATGGCGCACGCCATGACCAGTGCTGCGATGCCGAGGATGCTCAGCATGGACTGAGCGGCGGTCAGCAGGCCGCGTGCCGAAATGCTCTGCGTGCTAATCCACGCGGCGGGCTGGCGGGCCCATTGGCGGGCGCTAAGCAGCAGCCCATTGAATTGATTGTTCATCAGAACTCCCCTGAAATGTAAGAGTCAAAACGCGTCCCCGCCGCGCAAAATCGCGGTCATTCGACGTGCCATTGTCGTTACATCAGTGTTATCTTCGTCCACCGCCGCACAGGTCGCACGGGATAGAACGCCATTATTGTTTGCTTAAGCTGGCCATTCGTTTGGGGCCAGTTGCAACACAACTTGTTCCGGGGGGAGAGGCAGACGCCTCGCGAAAAACACTCCTTAAAATGTCTAATGGAGCCCGGACTCCGTGAATGTAATGAGTGACAACTTAGTTGGCATAAAGGCCATGTCCTCATCAAGTAGGTCAAATTGTAGGAGGGGTGATATATCTAGTCAATACTAACACGCGCATTCTTTATTACTTTTGAGTATGATTTTCTCGTGTACATGTTGGCAAAAACCAATAAAATCAACGACTTGACCAAAAGTGCTCAGGCGCCTCGTCCGAAGCAAAAAAATCGTAAAAAAGTATGAAATATCGCGATCTCCGAGATTTTATTTCCCAACTGCAAGCAATTGGCGAACTTAAGCGCATAAGCTTGCCTGTTTCGCCACACCTGGAGATGACGGAGGTCTGCGACCGCACCTTGCGCGCCGGCGGCCCGGCCATCCTGTTCGAGAAAGCCACCGGGTTCGACATGCCGGTGCTGGGCAATCTGTTCGGCACCCCGCACCGCGTGGCGCTCGGCATGGGCGCCGACGATGTGGGCGAGCTGCGCAAGATCGGCCACGTGCTGGCGCAACTGAAAGAACCCGAACCGCCCAAGGGCTTCAAGGACCTGATGGGCCTGGGCTCGCTGGTCAAAGCCGTGTGGGACATGTCGCCCAAGGAACTGCGCGGCGCACCCTGCCAGGAGATTGTCTGGGAAGGCAATGACGTCGACCTGGGCCGCCTGCCGATCCAGCATTGCTGGCCCGGCGACGTGGCGCCCCTGATCACCTGGGGCCTGGTGATCACCAAGGGCCCCAACAAGAAGCGCCAGAACCTGGGCATCTACCGCCAGCAGGTACTGGGCCGTAACAAAGTGATCATGCGCTGGCTGGCGCACCGCGGCGGCGCGCTCGACTTCCGCGAGCACTGCATCCGTAATCCCGGCCAGCCGTATCCCGTGTGCGTGGCGCTGGGTGCCGACCCGGCCACCATCCTGGGCGCCGTGACGCCGGTGCCGGACAGCCTGTCGGAATACCAGTTCGCCGGCCTGCTGCGCGGCAGCCGCACCGAGCTGGTAAAAGCCATCGGCAGCGAACTGCGCGTGCCGGCATCGGCCGAGATTGTGCTGGAAGGGCATATCTACCCGGATGAAAACCATCCGTCCGGCTTTGAGCATGGCCTGGAAGGCCCGTATGGCGACCATACCGGTTATTACAATGAGCAGGACTGGTTCCCGGTCTTCACCATCGACCGCATCACGATGCGGCGCGACCCGATCTACCACTCCACCTACACCGGCAAACCGCCGGACGAGCCGGCCGTGCTGGGCGTGGCGCTGAATGAAGTGTTCGTGCCGCTGCTGCAAAAGCAGTTCAGCGAAATCACCGACTTCTACCTGCCGCCGGAAGGCTGCAGCTACCGCATGGCCGTGGTGCAGATCCGCAAGCAGTATGCCGGCCACGCCAAGCGCGTGATGTTCGGCGTGTGGAGCTTCCTGCGCCAGTTCATGTATACCAAGTTCATTATCGTGGTGGACGAAGACGTCAACATCCGCGACTGGAAAGAGGTGATCTGGGCCATTACCACCCGGGTCGACCCGACGCGCGACACCACGCTAGTCGACAATACGCCGATCGATTACCTGGACTTTGCTTCCCCGGTCAGTGGCCTGGGCAGCAAGATGGGCATCGACGCCACCAATAAATGGCCGGGCGAAACCAGCCGTGAGTGGGGCACCGTCATCACCATGAGCGACGAGGTGAAGGCACGCGTGGATGGAATTTGGCAGCAGCTCGGTTTATAGCCTATAATTGCGCCCGGGCGGGCCCCTGCGCATTGTGGCACGGTTAACCTGGTCAGGTCGGGAACGAAGCAGCCAAAGCTGTTCACCGCAAGTGCCGCAGATCAGGCTCGCCTCTTTGAATTCATGAAAAAAGCTGCCTTGGGCAGCTTTTTTTTAATCCGTATCGAGCGCAGCCTGTACCGGGCGGCTCGACACCAGCACCAGCGGATTCTCCTTTAGCAGTGCTTTGTCGGCCGGCAGCAGGATCTTGTGCTTGGCGTCGCTGGCGTATTGCCTGGTCCCCGTGCGCGACTGGATGGTCAGTTGCGCCGGCTTGTCGAAACTGAGCAGGACCGAGCGCATGGTGGGAGCCAGCAGGCTGAACGCACCCGCCACCTTGTTGATGGCGGCGTTACCCTGCGCCACGCTGTCCATTAATTTGTTGTATTGCCACTGCGTGCCTTCCGGCACCACCGCGTCGAGGTTGTAGCTGACCGAGATTTTCTCGCCCTTGGGATGGGTGGTGGTGATCTTGGCGTCCGCCGCCAGCCATTGCGCGTTCGGCTCCAGGTGCAGATTGCCTTTTTCATCGACGGGCAGGGCGAAGCGGTTGCCGTTGGCGACCACGGTCAGGTTCATGTCCGTCGGCTTGAGCTGGGTATTGGCCGGCTTGACGGTCAGGTACATGTCCAGTTTGTCGCGCTCGGCCGGCGGGATGGCGTAGAAGCGGTCCAGGCGCAGGCTCTCGATGACTTTGCGGTAGGTGGTCCAATCGCGTTCCTGGGCGTGGGCGGTACCGGCCATAGCCAGCAGGGACAACAAGATCAGTTTCTTCATGGCTGTTGCGCAGTTGCAAAAAATGCAAAGTGTAGTCCAAGTCTGGTCGAACGTCTAATGTTGTCCGCTGCCTCGGCATCTACGGTAAAATCGCGCACATGTCCTATCAAGTCCTCGCTCGCAAATACCGTCCCCGGAATTTTGAAACGCTCGTCGGCCAGGAGCACGTTGTCCGTGCGCTGACCCATGCGCTGCATACCGGGCGCCTGCACCATGCCTACCTGTTCACCGGGACGCGCGGTGTCGGCAAGACGACCTTGTCCCGTATCCTGGCCAAATCGCTGAACTGCGTCGGCCCGGACGGCAATGGCGGCATCACGGCCACCCCGTGCGGCGTATGCGAGGCTTGTACCGCGATCGACGGCGGCCGCTTTGTCGACTACGTGGAAATGGACGCGGCGTCCAACCGCGGCGTCGACGAGATGGCGCAACTGCTGGAGCAGGCGGTGTACGCACCGTCCAATGCGCGCTTCAAGGTCTATATGATCGACGAGGTGCACATGCTGACCAACCACGCCTTCAACGCCATGCTGAAGACGCTGGAGGAGCCGCCGGAGCACATCAAATTCATCCTGGCGACCACCGATCCGCAAAAGATCCCGGTCACCGTGCTGTCGCGCTGCCTGCAGTTCAACCTGAAGCAGATGCCGCCGGGGCATATCGTCGGCCACCTGGAGAATATCCTGGGGCAGGAGGGCGTCGTCTTCGAGCAGCCGGCCTTGCGCCTGCTGGCCCAGGGCGCCCACGGTTCGATGCGCGATGCGCTGTCGCTGACCGACCAGGCGATCGCTTACGCCGCTGGCGCGGTGACGCTGGATTCGGTGCAGGGCATGCTGGGCGCGCTCGACCAGTCTTACTTGGTGCGCCTGCTCGATGCGCTGGCCAATAAGGATGGCGCCGACCTGATGGCGGTGGCCGATGAAATGGCTTCGCGTTCGCTGTCCTATAACGGTGCCCTGCAGGACCTGGGCACCTTGCTGCACCGGATCGCGCTGGCGCAGACCGTGCCTTCCGCCGTGCCGGCGGACCTGCCGGAATATAACGATATCGTGCGCCTGGCTGCGCTGTTCGATGCGGAGGAAGTGCAGCTGTATTACCAGATCGCGGTGCATGGCCGTAATGAACTGGGGCTGGCGCCGGATGAATATGCCGGCTTCTCCATGACCCTGTTACGCATGCTTGCCTTTCGGCCCGGCATCGGTGGGGCAGATGGCCAGCCGGCCAGCGCCCCGGTAGCGGCACGTCCAGCCGGCGCCAATCCGGCGCGCGCGGCAGCTGCCGCCGCCATGGCCGCTTCGGCGGCGACGGCGGACCGCATGAGCGTTCCAGTGGGCCAGCCGGCGCCTGCCGCCACCGCGCCAGCTGTGCCGCCGGCACCGCCAGTCCAGCAGGTTGCACCAGTACCAGCAGCGGCGGCCAATACGCCGGCAGCGAGCGGCCCGGCACTGGCTGCCGTTCCGGCGCCTGCCGCGGCCCCGGCCCCGGCCAGCGCACCAGCAGCCCCTGTACCGGCCAGCGCGCCCGCCGTCGCTGCGCCAGCAGCGGCGCCTGCATCCGCGCCGATGGCTGCGGCACCAGCTCCCGCGCCGGCGTCATCGGCCCCCGCGCCAGTTGCCCCGCCAGCCCCAGCCCCAGCCCCGGCTCCGGCCCCGGCCCCGGCGGCACCCGCGTCCACCGCAGCGCCAATGAGCGCGGCGAAGATGGCCATCAACGCCGCGCTGGAAGCTGCGCGTGCCGCTGCCGCTGCCCGCACCGGCCAGCGCGCACCGGCGCCAGCGCGTCCGGCAGCGCCGGCAGCCGATGCGGCACCGAGCGCCACCGCGCCGTCGCAAGCCGCGCCGGCCCCGGCGGCACAGCCTGTACCATCAGCGCCGCCGCGCGGCCCGTCGATGTCGGCTCCGGCCGCACCGATGTCGCCGGCAGCGGCCGCGATGCGCGCCGCGACTGGCGGCGCCCCGGCGCCATCGGCCGCCAGCTCCGCCTACGGCGCGCCCGCCGCGCAAGCCGCAGTCCGCGCCCCGGCGCCGTGGGAAGACGCCCCGGCCGCCAGCGCCCCGACCGCGCCTTCCGCCGCACCATGGGAAGAGCAGGGCGGCGCCGCCGTGCTGGAAGCGCCTCCGCAGCAGCAGGCGGAGGAAGACGACCTGCCGCCATGGGTCACCGGCTTCTCGGAAGAATCGGCCGTGCCGGCTGGCGCCGACCATATCGGCGGCCTGTCGCCATCCGCGCCGCAGCAGCGCGCCGCCGCGCCAGCGAAGGCGCCGTATGAATACGTGATCACCCCGGTGCCGGAACTGGGCTGGGACGGCAACTGGCCCGCGCTGGCCGCCCACCTGCCGCTGCGCGGCGTGGCGCAGCAGCTGGCCACCCAGGCCGAACTGGTGAGCTGCAGCTTCGACGGCAATATGGCGGTGTTCCGCATCCGCTGCCCGATCGAAACCTGGGCCACCCCGGCCAACGTGGAAAAACTGACCGGCGCCCTGAACGAGCGCTTCGGCCGCGCCACGCGCGTGGAAACCGAGATCGGCAAGGCCTGGTACACCACCAGCGTCGAAGCCCAGGTCCACCGCGACAACTGCCAGCGCGCGGCGGAGGAAACCGTCGCCGCCGACCCGTTTATCAAAGCAATGATGCGCGACTTCGGCGCCTTCATCGTGCCCGGCTCGATCGTGGCGCCGATGACGCCCGCGCACTGAACCCCATAATCAACACCGAAATACGGAGAACCACACCATGATGAAAAACCAACTGGCCGGCCTGATGAAGCAAGCCCAAGCCATGCAGGACAATATGAAGAAGGCGCAGGAAGCGCTGGCCCTGATCGAAGTCGAAGGCCAGTCCGGCGCCGGCATGGTCAAGGTGGTCATGACCTGCAAGAACGACGTCAAGCGCGTATCGATCGACCCATCCCTGCTGGGCGACGACAAAGACATGCTGGAAGACCTGGTCGCAGCCGCCTTTAACGACGCCGTGCGCAAGGCCGAAGCCACCGCCTCGGAGAAAATGAGCGGCCTGACCGCCGGCCTGCCGCTGCCTCCGGGCTTCAAGATGCCTTTCTAAGGCGCTAAGCCGCGGCCATGTTCATCATCACGCTCACGTACCTGAAGCCGGCCGAGGAGATCGACAAGCTCCTCGCCGCGCACCGCGAGTACCTGCGCGAGCAATATGCCAACGGTATATTTCTGATGTCCGGCCGCCAGGTGCCGCGCACCGGCGGCATCATCCTGGCCACGGCGGACAGCCGGGCCGATATTGAAGCGGTGATCGAGCTCGACCCCTTCAACGAAGCCGGCGCCGCCAGCTACACGATCACCGAATTCGTCCCCACCATGACGGCCGATTCCCTGAGCGCCTTCAAGCAAGCCTGATCCCATGGCGAAGTCCTTTGAATTCCTGACGGAGGCGCTGCGCCGCCTGCCGGGCGTCGGGCCCAAATCGGCCCAGCGCATGGCCTTCCACCTGCTGCAGCACGACCGCGAAGGTGCCGCCATGCTGTCGCGCGCCCTGTACCAGGCGGTGGAGCAGGTGCACCACTGCGCCCTGTGCAACACCTTCACCGAAACCGACATCTGCGACACCTGCGCCGACGAATCGCGCGACACGCGCCTGCTGTGCGTGGTGGAGACGCCGGCCGACCAGGCGATGATCGAATCGACGCTGACCTACAAGGGCCTGTACTTCGTGCTGATGGGCCGCCTGTCGCCGCTGGACGGCATCGGCCCCAAGGACATCCACCTGGAAAAGCTGCTGGCGCGCGCCGCCGACGGCGTGGTGCAGGAAGTGGTCCTGGCTACCAACTTCACCAACGAAGGCGAAGCCACCGCCCACTACATCAGCGAGATGCTGAAAGCGCGCGGCCTGGCCGTGACGCGCCTGGCGCGCGGCGTGCCGGTCGGCGGCGAACTCGAATACGTGGACGCCGGCACCATTGCGCGCGCCATGCTAGACCGCCGCAGCACCTGATCCCACGCCGCCGAGTATCCGGCTGATGTCCTCGTGCGGGGCCGGCCGGCCCAGGTGGTAGCCCTGCGCCATATCGCAGCCGTAGTGCTTGAGCAGGTCCAGCTGCTCGCGCGTTTCCACGCCTTCCGCCACCACCACCATGCGCAGGCCGTGCGCCATGGCGATGATGGCGCGCGTGATGGCGGCGTTTTCGCTGTCCTGCGGCAGTCCGCTGATGAAGCTCTTGTCGATCTTCAGCGCGCGTACGTCGAAGCGTTTCAGGTAGCTCATGGACGAGTAGCCGGTGCCGAAATCGTCGATCGACAGGTAGACGCCGATGCCGCGCAGCTGCTCCAGCGTGGCCAGCGTGGCCAGCGCGTTGTCCATCAGCGTGCCTTCGGTCAGCTCCAGCTCCAGCAGGCTGGGATCGAGCCCGGTTTCCTGCAGCACCGCCAGCACGATCTGCGCCAGGTTCTCGTCCTTGAACTGGCGCGCCGACAGGTTGACCGCCATGCGCACCGCTTGTCCGTACTGGCTTTGCCAGGCGCGCGCCTGGGTGCAGGCGGTGCGCAGCACCCACTCGCCGATCGGCACGATCAAGCCGGTTTCCTCCGCCAGCGGGATGAAGTCGTTGGGCGGGATGATGCCGTGTTCGGGATGGCGCCAGCGTACCAGGGCCTCGACGCCGACGATGCGCGTGCTCGGCACATCCACCTGCGGCTGGTACAGCAGGTATAGCTCATTGTTCTGCAGCGCCTTGCGCAGGCCGACTTCCAGCTTGACGTGGCTCATGATCTGCATCGTCAGCGACGAGCTGTACAGTTTGGCGTTGTTCTTGCCGCAGTTCTTGGCGTGGTACATGGCGGTGTCGGCAAACTTGAGCAGCGAGGTGCAGTCCTCGCCATCCTCCGGGTAGAGCGAGATGCCGATGCTGGCGGTGACGAAGATCTCGTGCCCGTCCAGGACGAAAGGGCGGCGCATGGCGTCCTTCACGCGGTGCGCCACGGCCAGCGCATCGTCCACCCGTTCGATGTCGGGCAGCAGGATGGTGAACTCGTCCCCGCCCAGGCGCGCCAGGCTGCACAGGTGGTCGCCCGGGCGGATGGTTTCGCGCAGACGCTCGGTGACGATCTGCAGCAGCAGGTCGCCGATATTGTGGCCAAGCGTGTCGTTTATGCGCTTGAAGGAGTCCAGGTCCATGAACAGGATGGCGAACTTGCGCTGCTCGCGCTGGGAGCGCGCCAGCTCGCGCTCCAGCGTTTCCAGGAAGGCCTGGCGATTGGGAATGCCGGTCAGGCTGTCGCAGTAGGCCAGCTTGCGGATCTGCTCCTCGGTGCGTTTGCGCTCGCTGATATCGCGCACCAGGCCCAGCACCTCGCCGGCGGCAGTGCCCACCAGGCGCGCCTCGAAATGGTGGGTTACGCCGCCGCGCGTCAGTTCGTAGTCCACCGAATGCACGGAGGTCGAATGCAGCACGGCCGACAGCTGCTCCAGCATGCGCGCGGCGATGGCGGGCGGCAGCACGTCGCGGATGTGGCGGCCGACGCACTCGCGGCTGGCGAAGTCGGCGCCAGGCTCGTGGCCCTCTTCGTAATCGAGATAGTAGCCGTCGGCGCTGAGGCGGAAGAAAGTGTCCGGAATGGCGGCCAGCACGGCGCGGTTGTGGGCGTCGGCAATGCGCAGGCGCGCGATGGCGTCGCTGGCGCGCAGCACATACAGCACGCGGTGGCCGAGGATGGGCCAGTTGATCGGCTTCGACACGAAATCGGTGGCGCCGGCTTCATAGGCCTGCGTCACAGCCTGCAGGTCGTCGCCGCCGGTGACCATGATGACCGGCACCGAGCCGGCGCCTTCCAGCTTGCGGATGGCGCGGCAGACCGAGAAGCCGTCCAGCAGCGGCATGTCCACGTCCAGCAGGACCAGGTCGGGCGCGTTGTCGCGGAAGCTGGCCACGGCGGCGCGGCCATCGCTCGCCTCCACCGCATCCAGCCCGACCTGGGCCAGCATTTCCAGCATCAGCAGGCGCATGACGGGATCATCGTCCGCCACCAGCACGGTGCCGCGTTTGGGGGAATACAGGGCTGCCATGATGTCATGCTCCCTTCGCGAGGATGGTGCTGAGCGACTGCCGGACCGACTGGAACTCCAGCTCCAGTTGCGCCAGCAGGACTGCCGCGCCGTCGGTCTGCCCGGCGCGGCCGATGTGCTCCAGGTCTTTGAATAGTTTTGCCAGCGTGTCGGCGCCGATGTTGGCGGCGCTCGACTTCTGGCTGTGGGCGGTTTTGCGCACGGCCTCCGCGTCGTTGCCGGCGATGGCTTCGCGCAGTGCGGCCAGCTGGCGCGGCGTATCCTGCAGGAAGGCGTCCAGTACGCGCTGCAGCAGGGCGTCGCCCTGGTCTGGGCTCAGTGCGCGGATGGCGTCCAGCGCCAGCGGGTTGAGCGCCGCCGCAGGCGCGGCCGGGGCCTGCAGGCGCTCGCGCTCGGGCGGCGGGGGAAGAAGGGCCGCAGCGCGCTGCTGGCTGGCTTCGGCGGCGGCATGTTGTGCGGCGGCGGGCATCGCCCCCTGCTGCAGCGGCGGGCTGGCAGGCCCCTGCGCCCCGGCCGCGCCGCGCTGCAGCGGCGGCTCCGTTGCGGCCGGCGGCGCATGGGCGGTCGGCATCGGGCGGGGCAGGGCGATCCAGCGCCCCAGGGTGTCCGCCAACGCCTGCTGCGAGAAAGGCTTGCTGATGTAATCGTCCATGCCCGCCGCCAGGCAGCGCTCGCGGTCGCCCTGCAGCGCATTGGCCGTGATGGCGACGATCGGCGTGGCGCGCGTGCGGCCGCGCTGCTGCTCCAGGCGACGGATTTCAGCGGTGGCCGCCATGCCATCCATCACCGGCATCATGCAATCCATCAGCACCAGGTCATAGTCGCCCGCGCGCACCGCGGCCAGCGCCTCCTCACCGTTGGCGGCGCAGGCCACCTCCATGCCCAGCCCGCGCAGCATGGCCGACGCCACCTCCACATTGACCGGGTTATCCTCCGCCAGCAAAGCGCGCGGACGCTGTCCTGCGCGCCCACGCGGCAGCGCATGCGGCGGCGCCACTCCCGCCAGGGCGGCCGCCCCCACGCCGTCGTTGCTGCGCGCCGGCGAGACGATGCAGTCGTACAGGTCCGGCTCACGCACCGGCTTGATCAGCTGGAAAGCCACCCCCGCCGCGCGCCGCTGCACCGGATCGGCCGCATCGCGCTCGGTGGCCAGCAGGATCAGGCGCACCGCCGCGATATCGGCATCCGACTTGATTTCCGCCGCCAGCGCCAGCCCGCCGATATCGTCCAGCCCCATATCCAGCAGCGCCACGTCGTAAGGCGCCCCGCGCGCCGCCGCCGCATGCAGCTCGCGCAGGGCGTCGGCCGCACTTGGCACGCAGCTGCCCAGCAGGTGCCAGCGCTGCAGCAAGCGCTGCAGCGCCAGCGCACGCTCCGGCTCGCGATCGACCACCAGCGCCCGCAAGCCCTTGGTCGGGCGCTGCTGGAAGCCGGCATCGTCCGCCTCCACGCGGCGCTTGTCGAACTGCACCGTGAACCAGAACACCGAGCCACGCCCGAGCGCATTATCGACCCCAATCGCGCCGCCCATCAGCTCCACCAGCTGCTTGGAAATCGCCAGGCCCAGCCCGGTGCCGCCATGCTTGCGCGTGGTCGAGCCATCGCCCTGCGAAAACGAATCGAAGATATGCGAACGCGCCTCGCGCGACACGCCTATGCCGGTATCGTGCACCTCCACGCGCAGGCGCGCCGACTGGGCATCCTCCTGCGCCACCCGCACCGCCACGGTGATGCGTCCCTGGTCGGTGAACTTGATCGCATTGCCCAGCAGGTTGACGATCACCTGCCGCAGCCGGTTCGGATCGCCGCAGATCGCCAGCGGGATATTGTTCGCCACCGCGAACTCCATCTCGATGCCCTTGGCCTGCGCCTGCGGCGCAAAGACATGCTCGATATCGTCCAACAGCTCGCGCAGGTTGAAGTTAATGTACTCCACCGTCAGCTTGCCCGCCTCCACCTTGGAGAAGTCCAGGATATCGTTGATGATCACCAGCAGGTGTTCGCCCGAACGGCGCACCATGCTGGTGTAATGGCGCTGCGTCTCCGTCAGCTCGGTCGCCGCCAGCAGCTCCGCCATGCCCAGCACTCCGTTCATCGGCGTGCGGATTTCGTGCGACATATTGGCCAGGAAAGCGCTCTTCGCCTGGCTTGCCGCCTCCGCCGCATCCTTCGCCTTCTCCAGCTGCGCCGTGCGGATGCTGACCTGCCGTTCCAGCTCGCCCCGGTACTGCGCCAGCTTTGTATCGCGGCTCTCGATCTGCGCCAGCATGCCGTTGAAGCTATCGATCAGCGTGCCCAGTTCATCGCGGCGCGCATGCTGCACCTGCGCATAGGTCTGGCTGCTGCTCACCTTGTCGGCCGCCGCGATCAACTGCCCGATCGGCTGCGTAATGCCCTTGCGGAAGCGCGCCGACAGCACCAGCGCCAGCCAGAACGAGCAGCCGGTTGCCGCCGCCGTGATGCCCAGGTTGCGCACGATGCCCAGCCACAACGAAGCCTGGCCCGCCTCGATCATCACCGCCCCGATCACATGCTGGCGCACCCGCACCGGACGATACAGCCGCAGCAAAGGGGCCCAAGGCCGGCCCCCATGCTCCGCCAGTTCGCCCCCGGCCAGCTGCCGCAGCCGCCCCGCATCCAGCGCCGCCACCGCCCCGATGGCCGGATCCGTGCCAGGCGCAGGGTAGCTGGCAAACAATTTGCCTTCGCGGTCGAACAGGGCGGCGCGCGTGATGTCGCTTTTCACGGCGAGGGCAGCCAGCGCCTGCTCGGCAGTGGGACGGTCCGTGTAGAGCAGCGAAGCGACGCTGTTGGCGCCGATAACGTCAGCCAGCGAGGTGAGCTGCTTGCGCTCCTCGCTGGTATGGGCGTGGATGGTGGTGATGGCGAACGCCAGGAACACCAGCAGCAAGGCGCTGCCGGTGGTGAGTACCGAGATGATGGTCAGTTTCTGGCTTAAGCCGGAGCGTTCGAAGTTGAGCATTTTCGCCGCCGTTGGACGATTCCATCGGGCAAAGAATAAATGCTAAGAAATTCGACGCTTTGATTTGCCTCTAACTTTGTCGTTGCACCAAGCAAAATGTCCACTTCGGGGTCAGGAAGAAAAGTGGACATTTCCCAAATAAATGTCCACTTTTATTCCTCACCCCGAAGTGGACATTTATTGCCTAGCAGCAGCCGCCGCGCTTGCCGGCGCCGCCGTAGCGGGCTTCTTGCCGCTCGCGGAAGAACTCTTCGTAGCTCATCACGGGCTCTCCGGGGTGGGTGCTTTCGCGATGGGCGACGTAGGTGTCGTATTCCGGCAGGCCGCACATCAGGCGCATGCTTTGCCCGAGGTAGCGGCCGGCCTTGGCGATTTCGCCGAACATGGCCTTATTCGCCTTACTTGGCCACAGCGGCAGTGGAGTACTGCGCCGGGCTTTCGTTGTGGGTCGGGCGGCTGGCTTTCCAGGCCGCCAGCGCGGTGCGCGCGCCGAACACCAGCACGCTGATCACCACCACCATGAAGAAGGCGGCGAGGCCTGCATCGAGGTAGTCGTTGAACACCACCTGCTGCATCTGCTCCAGCGACTTGGCCGGGGCCAGCACCTTGCCTTCGGCCAGCGCGCCCTGGTACTTGGCGGCGTGCGCCAGGAAGCCGATCTTCGGATTGGCGTCGAAGATCTTCTGCCAGCCCGCCACCAGGGTGCACAGCAGCAGCCACACGGTCGGGGTGATGGTGACCCAGGCGTACTTGGCGCGCTTCATCTTGAACAGCACGCAGGTGGCCAGGATCAGCGCTACGGCGGCCAGCATCTGGTTGGCGATGCCGAACAGCGGCCACAGGGTGTTGATGCCGCCCAGCGGGTCGACCACCCCCTGGTACAGGAAGTAGCCCCAGGCGGCGACGCACAGGCCGGTGGCCAGGAGGCTGGCGAATACGGAGTCGGTGCGTTTCAGCGCTGGCGAGAAGGTGCCCAGCAAGTCCTGCAGCATGAAGCGGCCGGCGCGCGTGCCGGCGTCCACCGCGGTCAGGATGAACAGCGCTTCGAACAGGATCGCGAAGTGGTACCAGAACGCCATCATGGCTTTGCCGCCCACCACGTTCGACAGGATGTGCGCCATGCCGACCGCCAGGGTCGGTGCGCCGCCGGCGCGCGAGATGATGGTGGCTTCACCCACGTCCTTGGCGGTCTGCGTCAGCATCTCCGGGGTGACGCGGAAGCCCCAGGCGGAAATCGCCTGCGCAGCCGATTCGGCGGTGGTGCCGATCAGGGCGGCCGGGGAGTTCATGGCGAAGTACACGCCCGGTTCAATGGTCGAAGCGGCGATCAGCGCCATGATGGCGACGAACGATTCCATCAGCATCGCGCCGTAGCCGATGAAGCGGGCATGGGTTTCGTTCTCGATCATCTTGGGCGTGGTGCCGGAGGAGATCAGGGCGTGGAAGCCGGACACGGCGCCGCAGGCGATGGTGATGAACAGGAAGGGGAACAGGTTGCCCGACCATACCGGGCCGGTGCCGTCGATGAATTTGGTCAGGGCCGGCATCTGCAGCATGGGCGCGACGATGATGATGCCCACCGCCAGGCCGACAATGGTGCCGATCTTGAGGAAGGTGGACAGGTAGTCGCGCGGCGCCAGCAGCAGCCACACCGGCAGCACGGAGGCGATAAAGCCGTAGCCGATCAGCATCCAGGTCAGCTCAGTGCCGCTGAAGGTGAACATCGGCGCCAGGGCCGGGTTTTCCTGCACCCACTGGCCGCCGACGATGGCCAGCATCAGCAGCACGAAGCCGATCAGCGACACTTCGCCGACGCGGCCGACGCGGATATAGCGCGAGTACACGCCCATGAACAGCGCGATCGGGATGGTGGCCATCACGGTGAACGAGCCCCATGGCGAGTGCGCCAGCGCCTTCACCACGATCAGCGCCAGCACGGCCAGGATGATCACCATGATCATGAAGGTGCCGAGCAGCGCGATATTGCCCGGGATTGGGCCCAGTTCGGATTTGATCAGGTCGCCCAGCGAGCGGCCGTCGCGGCGGGTGGAAATGAACAGCACCATGAAGTCCTGCACGGCGCCGGCAAACACCACGCCGGCCAGGATCCACAGCATGCCGGGCAGGTAGCCCATCTGCGCCGCCAGCACCGGGCCGACCAGCGGGCCGGCGCCGGCGATCGCGGCGAAGTGGTGGCCGAACAGCACGTTCTTATTGGTCGGCACGTAGTCCAGGCCATCGTTGAATTTGTAGGCCGGGGTCAGGCGGTTGCCTTCCAGCCCCATCACCTTGGTGGCGATGAACAGGCTGTAGAAGCGGTAGGCGATCAGGTAGACGCAGACGGCGGCAATCACCAGCCAGATGGCGCTGACCGGCTCGCCGCGCTTGAGCGCCACGACGCCCAGGGCGCCGGCGCCCAGCAGCGACAGGCCTGCCCAGCCAAGTTTCTTCAAAACGGGATTCATTGGGGTCTCCTCCATGGATGAATGCCCAGTATTCAGGAATCGAATATCTGTCACAAGCGCACCACTACGCAAAGCCGCTGCGTAGAACTACGTAGGACAGGCGGGCGGCGGCAGGCTTACAATCGCAGGCATGAAGCTGCGGCAGAAGTTCCTCTTCCTGGCGATTGCGCCCCTGATCCTGGCCCTGTGCGCGATAGCGGTTGCGGTGCGCTACCAGGCGACCACGCTCGCCCAGCAGCAGCGCGACACCATCCAGCAAGCCTACCTGGCCAGCAAGGAGGCGGAGCTGAAGCACTACGTGGCGCTCGCTTCGCACTCCATTTCGCACCTGGTGCAGTCCGGCCGCAAAGACCAGGCCACGCTGGACGAGGCGAAACGCATCCTGTCCACCCTGAGCTTCGGCGACGACGGCTACTTCTTTGTCTACGATATGCAGGGCAATTCGCTGATGCATCCGCGCCAGCCGGAGCTGGTCGGGCAGAACCTGTTCCTGTTGAAGGACCAGGAAGGAAATCCTACCATCCAACGCCTGTTAGCCCGCGCGCGGGAAGGCGGAGGGCTGGAGCGCTATAACTGGGTCAAGCCCTCCACCCACAAGCCGGCGCCCAAGCTGGGCTATGTGGTCCCGGTCAGGGAATGGGGTTGGATGCTGGGCACCGGCATCTACCTGGACGATGTCGACGCGGCGCTGGCCAAGGTGGACGCCCAGCAGCGCGGCAATATCCGCAACACGCTGCTGTGGATGGCCGCCATCGCGGCGCTGGCCTTGCTGGCGGTGGGCGTATCCGGCCTGGCCCTGAATATCCGCGACAACCGGGTGGCCGACGCCAAGCTCAAAGCGCTGGCGCAGCGCGTGGTCGAATCGCAGGAGGAGGAGCGGGCGCGCCTGTCGCGCGACCTGCACGACGGCATCAGCCAGTGGCTGGTGTCGATCAAGCTGCAGATCGAAGCGGCCATCATCCGCCTGGCCAACCCGGCGCAGCAGGACAAGGCCAAAGCCGCTTTCGAGCACACGGTGGAGCAATTGAACAATGTGCTGGGCGAGGTGCGCCGCATCTCGCACAACCTGCGCCCGGCCATCCTGGACGACCTGGGCCTGGCCGCCGCGCTGGACCACCTGGCCGGCGAGTTCCGCGTGCACAGCGGGGTGGAGGTGGCCTTCGCCGCCATCGGCTGCACTGACCGCCTGCCGGACGTGGCCAACACGGTGCTGTTCCGCATCGCCCAGGAAGCGCTGACCAATATCGAGCGCCATGCCGGCGCCACCCGCATCAGCATCGACCTGGAAGGCGACGCCGAACGCATCTCGCTGCGCATTGCCGATAACGGCAGCGGTTTCGATGCAGAGGGCATTGCCGGCCACCCCAAGCGCGGCATCGGCTTGCGCAATATGATGGAACGCATGGAAGCCATCGGCGGCCAGTTGCGCATTGAATCCTCCCCAGCCGGCACCGTGGTGCTGGCGCGGGTAGAAATCCGGAGCAAAGAATGACCAGGATCCTGTTAGTAGACGACCACCCGCTTGTGCGCGACGGCCTGCGCGCGCGGCTGGAAGCCATGGCGCAGTTCGAGGTGGTGGGTGAAGCCGGCAGCGCGGCCGAAGCGCTGGAAGCGGCGCGCCAGCACCAGCCCGACCTGGTGCTGATGGACATTAATATGCGCGGCACCAACGGCATCGAGGCCACCGCCCAGTTCAAGCAGCAGTTCCCGCAGATCGCGGTGCTGATCCTGTCCATGCACGACAAGCTGGAATACGTGACCCAGGCCATCCAGGCCGGCGCGCGCGGCTACGTGCTGAAGGACGCACCGGGCAAGGATATCGTGGTGGCCATCGAAACCGTGATGGGCGGCGGCATCTACTACAGCGCCAACCTGGCGCAGCAGCTGGCCAAGCCGCGGGCGCAGGACAACCAGCTCACCTCGCGCGAAGCCGAAGTGCTGCGCCACCTGGCCAATGGCGAATCGAACAAGCACATCGCGCGCGAATTGGACTTGAGCGTGCGCACGGTGGAAACCCACCGCCTGAATATCAAGCGCAAGCTCGGCATCGAGGGGCAGGCAGAATTGATCAAGTTTGCCGTGCAACACGCGCAATTTGGGAAGTGAACATTGCAAAATTAGTCATCAATGTATCGTTCCGGGCACAAAGCCGGCAATTCGATGCTGGCCTCTAAGGCCTAAAACCTGACTTTTGAGCAATTTCTGTTATATTCCACAAGTCTTGTAACACGGGTGTGGCAGTGTGCGCACAATGGTTGCTTTACATCAATAAAACATTTACCATTGTGGCAATTACCGCACCGAGATTCCGATGTTTGCGCCTGATTCAAATTCGTTTCCGCTGGTGGGAATCAAGCCGGTCCTGAACGCCCACAACCAGTGGGCCGGATTAGCGTTTCAAATGCCTTGCGCCGCCACGCTGCCGGTGCTGCAATCCCTGCTGGGATGCCCAGAATCCCAGGAACTGGGTTCCATCGATTACTACATTCCCCTGGCCGACCCGCTGGCGCTGGAACCGGCGCAACTCGATGCGCTGCCCCTGGACCGCATGGTCTTCACCGTACCCGCCGCCAGCCTGGCCGACGGCGCGGTGCAGAAGCGCTGCAAGGAACTGGCCGAGCGCGGCCTGCGCCTGATGGCCGATGGCGAAGTCACGATCAGCGCCGCCCAGTGCGGCATCCGCGGCCTGGATTTCGACTGCGCCCAAGCCTTGCCAAGCGCCCTGGCCATGATGACGCTGCCCGGCCCGCACCTGGCGCGCAACGCCGCCAGCATGCCGCCCGGTTTTGCACTGCTGCGCGGCGAGCTGCCGCGCGCCCAGGAGCACGACGCGGGGCAGGGCGATGGCACCTCGCGCAAACGCCTGCTTGCCCTGCTTGGCCTGCTGGCGCAGGACGCCGACTCGCGCGAACTGGAAACCCTGCTCAAGCAAGACCCGGCGCTCTCCTACCAGCTCCTGAAACTGGTGAATTCGGCCGCCTTCGCGCCGAACAGCAACCCAATCCACAACTTCGGCCAGGCCATCAACATGCTGGGCCGGCGCCAGCTGCAGCGCTGGCTGCAGCTGCTGCTGTACGCGCGCCAGCAGGACGACGGCCAGGCCAATGCCTTGCTGCCGCTGGCCGCCCTGCGCGCCGCGCAGATGGAAGCCCTGTGCAAACTGAATGAGGGCGACCGCGACGAGCAGGACCTGGCTTTCCTGGTCGGCGTGTTCTCGCTGCTGGACGTGCTGCTGGCCATGCCGATGACGGAAATCGTCTCGGCCCTGAACCTGGACCTGGACGTGGTGGCCGCCCTGTTGGACCGCAGCGGCCCGCTGGGCGAAATGCTGGCCCTGGTGGAAATGCACGAACCGCAAAGCAGCGCGCTGAACGACGTCGGCATCGACAACGAGACTTACTGGCGCAGCCTGCTGCAGGCCTACCACTGGGCGCTGCAAGTCAGCAGGAACGTGTAAGCATGTACGCCCATCCGGTGTCTGATTTCCTGACCAGCAGCGCCGCCCTGTGCGACGCCGTGCTGCGCCTGCGCGGCCCGGCCCTGGTGGAGGAAATGGGCCGCATCGCGCGCGAAGTCACCGGCAGCCCGCACGGCCGCTACGTGCCGCGCGACATGACGCCCGCCGCCGGCCTGCCAGGCTGGGAGAGCGGCCTGTCGCAATTGATCCAATTCGATAACAATTACTTCGGCCGCTTTGAAGTATCGGGCCGCGACAGCTACACTGAAACGACCAGGCAGCACCTGGCCAGCCTGGCCAGCCTGGCCGGCAGCGTGCTGCAGGTGCATTCGGTGGCGCAGCGCACCACCCACGCCTATGTGCAGGTGGAAGCGCGGCTCCAGCATCAATCGCAAATCCTGGACCAGATCCACGAATCGGTGCTGACGATGGACTTGAACGGCTTCATCACCAGCTGGAACAAAGGCGCCGAGCGCCTGTTCGGGTATTCGGCGGTGGAGGCGGTCGGCCGCAACATCATCTTCCTCTACGACGACGAGGACGAAACCTTCGGCGACCCGTTTCTGGAGCAGGGCGGGCGCCTGATGGAAGTGCGCCGTAAAAAGAAGAACGGCGAAGTGTTCTGGGCCAGCCTGTCGCTGTCGCCCCTGTGCGACATGGAAGACCGCTCGATCGGCCTGATCGCCTACCTGACCGACATCACCGAACGCAAACAGGCGGAAGAGCGCATCCACCACCTGGCCTATTACGACGCGCTGACCAACCTGCCCAACCGCTCCCTGCTCACCAAGCTGGTGGACCAGGCCCTCACGGTGGCCCAGCGCAGCAAGGCGCACGGCTGCGTCATGTTCATCGACCTGAACCGCTTCAAGCTGATTAACGACACCCTGGGCCGCGCCATCGGCGACGCCGTGCTGCGCGAAGTGTCGCAGCGCTTCCGCATGGCGCTGCGCGACCAGGATATCGTCGCCCGCCTGTCCGGCGACGAGTTCGCGGTCGGCCTGTTCGACATCAACCAGCACTACGAAGCGAGCATGGTGGCCAACAAGCTGCTGGCGGCGCTGAACGAGCCCTTCCTGATCGACGGCCACGACCTGCGCGTGGGCGCCTCGATCGGCATCAGCGTCTACCCGCAGGACGGCAACGACGCCGAAACTCTGCTGCGCCTGGCCGATATCGCCATGTACCGCGCCAAACATAACGCCAGCACCGAGGGCGAGCACATCGCCTTCTACAGCCAGGACATGAACAAAGGCATGCAGGAACGCATGCGCATCGAATCGGGCCTGCGCCAGGCCCTGGGCAACGGCCAGCTACTGTTGCACTACCAGCCCAAGTTCGAAATCAGCAGCGGCAAGATCATCGGCGCCGAAGCGCTGGTGCGCTGGAAGCACCCCGAACGCGGCCTGGTGCCGCCGGCCGAATTCATCCCCCTGGCCGAAGCCACCGGCCTGGTGGTGCAGGTCGGCGAATGGGTACTGGAAGCGGCCTGCGCGCAAGCCCAGGACTGGAAAGAGAAGGGCCTGCCGCCCGTGCGCCTGGCGGTCAACGTCTCGGCGCGCGAATTCACCGCCGCCTTGCCCGGCCGCGTGATGGAAACGCTGCAGCGCTACGGCCTGGAGCCGTCCTGGCTGGAGCTGGAAATTACCGAATCGACGCTGATGCACAATATCGAGCGCGTGATCGGCATCATGGACCGCCTGACGGCGCAGGGCATCACCCTGTCGCTGGACGATTTCGGCACCGGCTATTCCAGCCTGTCCTACCTGAAGCGCTTCCCGATCGACACGCTGAAGATCGACCGCTCCTTCACCACCGGCATCCCGGTCGACACCAACGACTGCGCCATCGCCAGCACCATCATCAGCATCGCCCAGCAGCTCAAGCACAAGGTGATCGCCGAAGGCGTGGAAACGGTGGAGCAGCTGGCCTTCCTCAAGGACTCCGGCTGCGACGAAGTGCAGGGCTACCTGTTCTCCCGCCCCTTGCCGGCGCAGGAATTCGAGAAGGCCCTGGTGCAGAACTGGGCGCCGCCGCAACCCGTAGCCGCCCACGCAGGCTGACCATGCGCCGCGCCGCCGCCCTGGCCATCCTCCTCACCTGCAGCGCGCAGGCGGCGGAGCCTGAGGCGCGCCCCCGCATCAAGTTCGGCGTACAGGACGACATCGCCCCGTTTGTCATGCCGAACCGGAACAGCGGCCTGCTGGTCGAGGTGCTGCGCGACGCCATGGCCACGCAAGGCGTGACCGCCGACTTCATCTATCTCCCGAAAAAGCGTGCCGAAGAGGCGCTGCGCAGCGGCGTAGTGGACGTCTCCACCGGCGCCAAGCCGACCACCCCGTTGCCGGGCGTGTTCAGCCGCTGGCCGGTCACCAGCTTCCACAACGTGGCGATCACACGGCGCGCCCAGTTGCCGCGCCTCGACTCCGTGGCCGACCTGGCGCGCTACCGCGTGAGCGCCTTTTATGGCGCCTCCGACATGCTAGGCCAGGCCTACCGCGACGCCGCCATGCGCAACCCGCGCTACCAGGAACCGAAAACGCTGCAATCGCCGCTGCTGGTACTGCGCCAGGTGGACGTGATGATTTCGCAGAAGGACATCTTCCACTTCTACCTGGACCGCCAGTCCTACCTGCGCGACGGCGACTTCGACCTGGCCTACCACGATATCATCGGCAAACCGAACGAATACTGGTTCGTCTTCCGCACCGCCGAACAGCGCGACACCTTCGAGCGCGGCATCGCCGCCCTCTACAAATCGGGCGACATCGACCGCCTGTTCGAACGCTACGCCAAAGCCTACGGCACCTCGCGCGAATTCTTCCACCCGCTCGATTGCCAGTTTGCCGCCGTCAAGCCCAAGGGCTGCTAGCGCGGCACGAAAGCGTCCACCTCATCGATCAGCTGCGCCCGGCCGCGCGCCGGCCGCTCCAGGTGCAGAAAGTGGGTGGCGTCCGGAATGCGCACCATGCGTACCGCCGGCGCATGCACCAGTATGTCCGCGCGACCGCCGGATCGCGCGCGCTGTCCTTCTCCTCACCCAAAGTCCTATCCTACGGCCCCAGCGTGGACGCCGCATCCGCCGTACGGTAATTGCCGCAGGCCGCGTGGTTGAATGCGCCGGGGCGCTCCTTGTCCTCCAGCCACTTGCCGCGCCCGATCAGCGGATGCGCGGACGTGCCGCGCTCCAGGCTATTCGGCATGATCAGTGCGTTCAGTTTGGAAGAGTGCAGGGTCGCATAGTGCCGGTTCGCTGGCGGCCGACCTGGCGGCGCGTGGCTTTGATGGGTATACGCACGATGTGATACGGCGCCTCCACACGGCCGGTGGGGATGGAGCTGGCGCTGGCCGTGGCGCCGGCGTTGGTGCGTACCAGTGCTGCGGTGGAGGATATTGATGCGGCGGTCGAATTCGTGCGCCAGCGCAGCGGCGTGCCAAGGTGGCGTTACTGGGCTGGGCCACCGGCGGGCAATGGACTGGCAAATCGATCCGCATAAATGCTTGGGCGACGAAAAAGTTTGTCGCCCGGGCGTAAGCCCGATCAACCCCAGCCGTACCAAGCGTCGCGCAGTTCACCAACTTTCACGTCGCTCAGCATGGCTTGCTTGGCCAGCCAGTCCTGCACCAGCTTGCGGTCGCTTTCCTCAACCTTGCCGTAGGCCTTGTGCGAAACCACGAAACCGCTGAAGTCCGCGCTGTAGCCACCGCCAAAGGCCAGGCCATTGGCCTCAATCGCCTCGGTCAGGAAGCGCACCAGCAAGCCATCGCGCTCGGATTCGGAAGGAGTGCCAACCAGTTTCGCATCGACCATGAAGCCGAGTTCCTGGAATTCGCCCAGGTGTTTTTTCTTGAGTTGGCGTTTGTTGTAGCGGCGGGAAGCGGTCATGTTTTTAGCCTTGATAAAAGCAGAAATATGGCACATCGGGTAAGGTTCGGCAACCTCGCACGAGCCAGTTGCAAAAAAAGAAATGCCGGGTAGACTGCGTGCGTCAATGTAGCTTAAGGAAGGCAATAATGAAGATGCTGGCTGTAGCCCTATCGATTGGGATGTCAGGGGCCTATGCGCAGTCGCCCATTCCGATCGAGCACATTATCGCCTCAAGCAGCAACCGGGTTTCGCGGTATATCGACGAACAGATCTCTAATTCGTTTGACGAGGAGACCATAGCTGGCAGCGTTAAGACGTTCGTCCAGAAAGAGGGCGACGTTGTTCATAACGAACGGAAGGCAAAGCTCTCCGACTTGGGCTTCCATTGCCAAGAAAACGGATGCATGTATATCGGCGTGCATATGAGCGAAAACCGCGCGGTCGATTCGCTCATGTTTTTGGCGGTGGAGATTCATATCGGTGTGAACTACGCGGCCTCGCCAATCGAAGTTTTTGTTCAACCAACAAGTATCCGGAAAAACTCTTCCACGCTGAGAGGATCGATGATCGGTGAGTTCCTACACCTGCATGCGCCGACTGACACCGCAAGTGGATTTCCCAATTTGGTTCATTCCTTCCTAACGGAAGCGCCTGCCGACCTCGAAAAAGCCGGTTTTATTTGTTTTGATCTCTGTCGCTACGAAGGCGTACAGTCCAGAACTATTTATAACAAGGGAGTCAGAAGCACAGAGAGGTACAAGTATTCGATTCGGATCGGCGAATCGCGGAAACGAGCGGAGATCGATGCCAAGCAAGAAAGGATCGACTGAACAGACGGATAAAGGTCGTGCTAGAAAAACAAAAAACGCTTGGTTACAGGAATTTGTTTCAAAATTCTGGCGGAGCGGTGGCAGTCGAACAAGCTGCTGAAAGCCGCATGAATAATGTGTTTGGCATGCTGAAGTACAAAAATATGCCCCCAAACATGCCCCCAAAAAAGATTTCTTAGCTCCAAACAGACTTGGTAAACGCTGCGCGTCGGGCCGATAGCACGCGGTCCCTCGCATACCACGGATCAATCTTCAATGCCTCAGGCGATAACAAAGTTTCGCTCAAAGGTATGTCCAGGATGGCAAGGATAATTCGCTCCATCAACAGGCTCAAATGGTAGGTAGCAAGGACCAGGCTATCATTGTTGACAGAAGTTCCGCCAGAGTGGGAAAGTTTATCACGGATTTTCACCAGGCCTGGCTCGGCCTCACTGCCGTACAGCGGCCATAAGTCAGACCGTGCAACCTTCCAATTGTCCAACACCTCTTCAATTTCAATTCGCAGATCAACCTTGGGACCATTTTCGACGCTATTAATAAAGCCATTAACTCGCTCGGCCGCTGCTCCGGATAGTTCTTTATGGGCGAATTTCAATGCCACTAGAACTTCGTCCCTTGCTTTTAGTACTTCGGCAGACGGAACTTTACTCGTCAGCTTTCTACAGCTTTCTAATCCATAGAACATTGCACGGAACCGCTCCTCATCGCCTAAGTGGTTATAAGGAGATAGGCCGAGAGCGATTTTTTCGACCGTTCTCTTTAACTTTGGCGCAAGCTTAGAAAAGTTCACACATGCGCGCTGCATGACATTCTCCAACTGCGATTCCTGCACCAGATATTCATATGGCTGCATGGCAAAATTCTTCGGTAGAATAGGCGCGAATGGCTGCCGAACTATCTCACGAATCGTAGCCCCTTGTTCTTCCCACCCGTTGACCGCTAATCGTTGCCTGAGGAATACAGAAGGGATTGAAAGCGCCGAACGTATTTGCTCGGCGGCGCTATCAATATTGAAACCCTTTGGCAAGTCTTTGAGTTCTAGAAGAAAGCTGCACGCCCCCTTTGAAGTGACGTTATCGACGTTATGCCAAAAGCGCCACTGTCTTAAAAACGTTCCGTGACCAAGTTCGGGAAGGTCAAGTGAAAAAAGTTCCTCAATTCGCGTATAGTCCTTCGAATCAACTAATTTTCCTTTCTTGCTTTTCAGATACTGAGCGTCGCTTAATGAAATATTAATAACACGAGAAGCCTGCGAAATTGGAATGGCGTGAATTACTTCAACCTCTCCTACATGTTTGATCTCCATCTCAGCGAGCCCGGTCTGGCGATTAAATTCGAAGTGGATGCTGTGATAATGAATGTCCCGAATTGTTACTTGTCTTCCGTAACGGTCGTTGCCAGAGAGATTTAGGGGATTCGGAAGCGACTGCCTTCCAGCAATCTGCGCAACGCTAATGTGAATTTCAGTCCTTTGCCATGTGGCGTCTGGTAGAGTCAGCCTGCAAGATGCAGGAAATTCATGCCCGTTGGCACTTGTTATCACACCATCAAAATCGAAATTTTGCTGCTCTGAGGAAATCATGGCGGTGCACCCGTTTATTGACATGCTTGCATCATAACTTAACCCCCAGGGGGAGTTTCTTGCTCGCGAAAAGGTTGGCCTAACCTGACGGTTTCCGATTACCCTGCTCAGCCGTTTGATCTACCCCTCGCTGTATGGAAGCACTCGCTTTTGGCGCGTGCATTTCGTCCGCAGCTTTAAGAACTTTGCGAAATGCTTTTGTGCTTCCAGTGTTTGGTGGGGGCGGCAAGTCGGAAACAGGACGGTCTTCAGCCCAGGCTTCCACCTCTCGCAACAGCCAGCCTACACGGCAGGATGACAGCTTGCGCGGCGGGGGGAACTGCTTTTCGCGCACCAGTTCCTGAATGGTGGCAGTGCTGAGGGTGAGTACTTCGGCAACTTCGGTGAGGCTGAGGAATAGCGCTTTCATGGCATGGACCTTTGAACGAATGGACACGCCCAATCTTCGCCTGGTAGAACGCGCTTCGCCGGCGTTCCGCTTCTATCAACAACACTGTAGCGATCGCCGCACCACTTGAGCTGACGACAATCGGGCCATACACCGCGAAAGTTTATTTTGAGCGCTTTAATGCTCCCCATGGCGTCGGAAAGCTCCTGTTTGGCGAGCATATTTCGCGGCATGCCCCCGGGCGAAACGAAGTGGATACGCAGATCGAAGCGCTGCGAGAACCAGGCCCCTCTGTACTCCGTCGTATCGGTTCAGCGCTGAGCCTACGCCCAACGCCGGAAGCGTAAGTCCAGCGGGACAGAAGAATTCAACGGCGCCGACGACCAGTTGGCGCCTTCAGTTTTGGAGACAAAAATATGTCATCTGAAAACGGAAGTAGTCTCTGGCGAATTCAAACCGTCACAGAGAGAACCGGGTTATCGCGGGCTGAAATCTACCGCAGAATGCGGCTCGGGCAATTCCCCGGATCAATCAAGCTGGGCGTGCGCCTAGTTGCTTGGAAATCTTCAGACGTGGAGGCGTGGATCAAATCGCTCACCGCATACGTCCACAGGTAGAAAGAGGCTTCATTTAGCCTAAGCGTGACCTACAACATTGCGGGATCAATTCCCGCAATGTTCTCGGCGCAAAGTTGCGTATTGGCTTAGCAGCTTCAGTCTCCACGACCCAAATACTTGGGATTGCTCAGAAAGCAATTTCACTTGTACACTGCGATTTTCCGCGCGGGCACTTCGGCCAGCGCAATTCACAGGTGTATTGCAAAGGACGATCATGGATCTGCCGCGCGACCAATTTGAGCACATAAGAAAACTTACCGAACAATATTCCGCGGCGGAGCGGGCCTTACTGCAGGCGCAAGCGGTAGATCCGTATTTTCAGCTCAGAAAAAGTATGGGAGCGGCGGTGTTCGACGCAATTTTCGAGCGCAATCACTCGCCATTGGCCAAGGCCTACGAGAGAGTCCAAAAACAGATAAACGAAGCGCAACGCATCACTGATCAGCTTCGCATCTATGACCAAGTCGATCGACGAGCCACGAACCTCGATCATTTGGGGGCTTCCGAATGGCGCTGGATCGAGGCGGTGCGTAAGGCTGTCACACCGATTAACCCATGGTCTGATCTAGCGGGCGCCGCAACGTCTACGTCGGCGCTTCAGAAGTACCAAGCGTTTCACTTAGATGGCTCACTCGGAATATTGGCTCAGGCGCTCGCTGAATCCACGCGCCTGGAGCGTGCTACTGACCAATGGTCAAGTATCGAGAGAATATTAAGTACAGTACAGGCGTTGCAGGATGAGCGCGACCACTGGGCATTGAATGGTGGCGAAAGTTTCCAGTCGGAGTTGGGCGGGGCTGGTAGCGAAATTATTGCTGCCGTCGTACCGCACGAAGCTGATGCTAGTTTAAGTGAGCTCGCGGGACTTTTGGACGCCATTTTGCAGGAAGTTCGATCCAACAAATCAGATCCCCACCAAGCAGCCATTTTCTGGACAAGGGTTTTCCCCTGTCTCTTTGCGCTCTTACTTTTCGCCCTAACACCGATTTGGGACACGTATGTAAAGCGAGCGATAGAGCGCTTCGATCCGATCCCTGCGACCCAACCAGCGCGCGAGGCTAATAGGTCTGTTAGTTTGCAGGCTCGAGAGTTTAAGCTGACGCCAATGTTGCTCAGTGAACTGAGGTTCGTCGATTGCCACAAGAAGGGTCTTGAGCTCCGCACCACTCCACGTAAGAGTGCTCCCGCACTTCCGATGATGATTCCACGAGGTCAGCCTGTTCAGGTGCTCGAAATGAAAGACAGCTGGACAAAAATTCGGTGGACGGATTCAGAGCAGAGCTTTGTGGTGGAGGGATGGGTGTTCACTCGATATCTGAAGAAGTTTACGTAAGTGCGGCCGCTTCCGTCGGCAGACGGCGTATAGATAACACGTTTTCAGACAACTGACATAGAACATTCCAATACGATGGACTACAACCAACTCTTTGCGCTTGTACTTCAATATGCAGGTCTTCTCGGTATCACTGCGATCGGTGTCGCTGGGGCGGCGTTTGGGTTGTTCAAGTGGTTTGGTGGGAAGTGGCTTGAAAACAAGTTCACCGAACGACTACAGAATTTGAAAGCGGAGCAGGATCAGGCCATTCGGATGGTCCAATCAACAATAGACCGCGAAGTACACCGCGCCAAGAAGCTCTATGACAATGAGTTCACCGCGCTATCGGAATCCTGGCGATTATTGCGAACCGCTTACGACCTGTCGGCATCAACGATCGGCTCGATGCAAGCAAACGTCGGACGTATGAACGAGGCGGAACTTGAGCGGCACCTCGTGAAGCGAGGTATGGAGGAGTGGCAGCGCGCGGAGCTGCAAGCTCTGGAAGGAGAGGAGCGCCAGGACGAGTACTGGAGATGGTCTGAGTGGCAAAGGGCTGTCGAGTGCGACAAGACGTGGCGCGAATGTCGGCGGCAGATCGACTCGACCAGCATTTTCTTTCCGGCTGGCTTCACGGAGAAGTTCCGCGCTATCAACGAAATGATCTGCGCAAGCAACGTGGAGTTCGAGGAGCGCATCCGACAACACAAAGTTCCTCAGTATGGCGTGACGCTCGATCGCTTTGAATCGACGAAGAAGCTGCGCGCGGAAGGACTTGTGATGATGGACGAATTGGAAGGGATGGTCCGTAACAGGCTGTGGTCAGTAGCTAAAGAAGGTGACTAGAACCCGCGACAACACAGACGGAACTCGCAAGCTCATGCCTACCCCTTCCATCGATGCGACAGGCGCCGGCGGGGGCAATGGAACGGAAGCTGTCATCCATACGCCGCGCCATGTCAGATACTGTCTTGCTTTTCAAGTTGTCGGTCCATGTAGTCGGACCTAAATGCGATTCCCGATTTGACAATGGCGTACATGAGGTGAACTAGCTTCCGCATGACTGCGCCGATTACGGCCTTCTTGGCCAGGCCGTTGGCATGAAGGCGTTCGGCGAATATTCGCAATGCAGGATTGTGATGGCTTGCCACGACAGCTGGCATGTAGAGCGCGCTTCGAGTCGCACGGTTTCCTGTTCGACTCATGGTCGTGCGACCTCGCACAGCTATGCCTGAAGTTCGCTGCCGAGGGCTCACTCCAAGATGGGCGGCTAAAGCCTTCGCGCTAGTGAATCGATGCATGTCACCCACATGGCCTAGCATTACAGCGGCAGTAGTCTTGCCAATACCCGGAATGCTGGTCATTAGTTCTGCATCGCGTTTCAGGTTGGGATGCCGATCGATATGATCGTCAATATCGTGCTCTATCTGTTTTATTTGAGAATTTAGCCAAATCACATGCTGCTGGATATGAGCAACCAATTCGGCATTCGCAGCAATGTTGCACGCTTCGATTCGATTCTCCTCTTGCAGACGCATGTCCTTCAAGGCCCTTAGACGATCACACCAGGCCTTTAGCCGGCGTTGTTCAGGGGGCGGTGCCTCCCATGGATCGGGGTGCATCATGGCGCAATATCTGGCAATCAAGGCAGCATCGATGCCATCGTTCTTATTGCGCACCAGCTCGCTTTGGCCAAAGCCTTTGATGCGGGCCGGATTCACAATACTCACCGTTAAGCCAAGCGCATGTAGGCCCGTGGCGACTGGCTCGCTATAAACCCCAGTCGATTCCATGCAGAGCAGGCAATCGTCCAGCGTAATCTTCTGCTTCGTTAGCCACGCCTTCAGTTCGTGATAACCAGCAGTTGAGTTGCTTACAGCCTTACTACGAATTTTCCCGTCTACCAGTAAAGCAACGTCAAGCTTATGCTTGCTGACATCGATCCCAACGGCGACAAATTCCCTGTCCATGATCTTCCCTCCTCGTATTCAGGCTTAAGCGCATTGCTGTAGCCTCGGATACCGTCCGGACTTTTAAATGGAATGGGCAAGGGCACCAATCTGACAAACAGGGTCATGCCCTAAGATCAATTCATGTGTCACCTCGCCCAGCCGTGCCATGATGGGAACTACTTTTTACGTGGTCGGCCTTCTCAATATACGAGATCAAGTCTGAACTAGCAGGCATTCGAACTTAACTCTATGGTAGCTGCTTTAGGCAGGGAGGTGTCCAGCTGCATCGAATTGCCGACCCTTACTTCCGCCCCTTGAATTGCGCCGTAAAGTTGTCTTCAAAATCGTAATTTGGCTGCATGATAAAGGCCCAAAGCGGTAGCTCCAGCCCCTTCAAGTCCTTGGGGATGCCAGGGCTGAACGCATCGGGATCTAGGTCGATGTCAAGTGCGGACACTTTCCCATCCTCTACCGTGTGTTCGGCAAAGGCAGCGCTTATCATCGAGCTCAACTCACCGATAAAAACGAACGGCTGGCCTTCTGACAGATTTTCTGCGCTCGATGTTAGTACAACGCCCTGCAGTTTTCCGTCTTCGATAACAGCGTGGGACGTCATCTCCCACCGGCCATAACGCATAAGATAGAACGCAATCTGTTGACAGGCTTGGTCGGCTAATGCAATTCCGCCAGCGTGCATTTTCGCGCTGCGGAAGGTGATCACAGCTTCGCCACCTTTCAGAGGATTTGCCTCTTCCGGGTTTCCCATAAGTTCCAGGCGGAGATCAGGAATTGTCGCGAGATGTACGTCGCCAAGCGTGGCCATTTCGCTTTTTGCCAACGCGCTGGCCATCGTGATTTCGAGGCAGTCATCCGAACGAACGAATGCTTTCGGCGACAGCAATGCCCATCGTCCAAAACTAGAAAAATACACTGCAATTTTCAGTTCGGTCCCATCGAACTTCGCATACCTTTCTAGCTTTTCGAAGGCGTCGATTTTGAGCTTAAAGGGTTTAACCATGTCTTTCGCCCTGAAGTTCTTGACCTCAACGAGCATTCGCGTGCCATCATTCAGAATGAGTCTGTAGTCGGGAGCTTGGATCTCTCCACCAGCGCTGAAGACTTCCCCAGAATCCTCCGTTTTGATAACAGCGCAATTCCCTAACGCGCCAGCAACATAGGCGAAGAGCGCCTCGGTTCGCTTCCCATGCAGCATGGTTGGCTTCGCTTGCGCGCCCTGGAGAGATTCCATCATTACCGAAGCGAACGTTTCCATTCCTTGTGGATCATTTAGGCGCAAGCCTTTTTTCCGCCCGATCGCAGTGTAATTCTCAAGAGCAGCGAATTTAAGGGGGTCCCGCTCCATGCGCTTCATGTTGCCCTTTCGTTTTGAGTCAGCATCGTTACTGCCTAAGAATTGTTCAGTCTTTATTGGATGAGCCACCGGCAATTCTCGCACATCCCCACATCCGCATTGATCGAGACAACTGTAAGGATTTGCCGGCGCCGGGAGGGGGCGCAGGGAATGCTCTTCGCGCCCAATTCCAGGGGAGCGGATGGTCAGCGGGCGTCGCCGACATCGACACGAAGGGACGTGGTGCTGGCCGTCGTTGGGCTGTCCCGGTTCTGTCCCGGCTCTGTACCGGTAAATTTATATACTTTCCGGGACAACTTTAACGAAGTAACCCCCAAACATGTCCCCAAAAAGCTGAGCTGTCAAGGCACGAGTTGGCACCCGTAGGCACAAAAAAACCCGCGTTCTCATAGGGAGGGGTGCGGGTTCCGGTACGGGTTGAAACGTGTTGGTTCTAGGTTTTGGCGGAAGCGGTGAGATTCGAACTCACGAACGGGATTAACCGTCGGCAGTTTTCAAGACTGCTGCCTTCAACCACTCGGCCACGCTTCCGGAGTGCAGCATTATACAGAATTCACCTCACCACGGCCAAGCCTTAAGCGAAATCACGGACCCGCTGCGCTCAGGCCCCGCCGTGGACTGCGGCGGAGGAAGCCAATTCCTCGATCAGGGCGAGCGTGCTGCTTGCCGGCATGGCGTACGGGTCGAATACCGGCAGGGGCGAGTAGCGCAGCACCGTGGCGGCGTTCAGTTTGTCGAGGTTGGTCTGGCCCATCACCCAGCCCGAGTAATGCCGCTCCTGGATTTCGGCATAGTGCAGCAAGGTCACGTCGACGTGGCGCGGGTCGCGCAGGATGCGTGCGTAGAGCTGGTTGACCTGTTCGCGTCCGCCTTCCAGCAATTGCAGGAAGTAGTGCTGGCTGTGGCACAACACGCCCGTGATGCCGGCGTCCGGATTATGTTGCCTTGCCTTTTGCAGGATGGCGTTGACGGTGGCCGTGTCAGCGCCGTACACCGCGCGGCTTGCGTAAAGAAGTTTCACGAGCATATTCGGCTCCTGGTGAAGGGCGGTCAGCGTTTGATCAGGGACAGGAATTCTCTGCGCAATGCGGGGTCCTTGAGGAAGGAGCCGAGCATGACGCTGTTGACCATCAGTGCGTCGGTGTCTTTCACGCCGCGCCAGTGCATGCAGAAGTGTTCGGCCTCCATGATGACGGCCAGTCCGTCCGGCTGCATTTTTTCCTGCAGCAGGTCGGCCAGCTGCTTCACGGCTTCCTCCTGGATCTGCGGGCGGTTCATCACCCACGCGGCAAGGCGCGCATATTTCGACAGCCCGATCAGGTTGGAGTGCTGGTTGGGCATGACGCCTATCCAGACCTTGCCCATGATCGGGCAGAAGTGGTGCGAACAGGCGCTGCGCACGGTGACCGGGCCGATGATCATCAGCTCATTCAGGTGGGCGACGTTGGGGAATTCGGTTACGGCCGGTTCGGGTGTGTAGCGTCCGCCGAAGACTTCTTGGAGGTACATCTTGGCGACGCGGCGCGCCGTGTCCTGGGTATTGTGGTCGCTGCTGGTGTCGATCACCAGGCTTTCCAGCACGCCTTGCATGCGCTGGCTGACTTCATCGAGCAGTTCCTCCAGTTCGCCGGGGACGATGTGGTGCGCGATGTTGTCGTTGGCGTGAAAGCGCTCTTTGCTTGCAAGAAGGCGGGCGCGGATGCGGGCCGATACCGGCATCGCTTCGGTTTCGCTGACTGGTACGTAGGTCGTGGCCATGATGTGTGCTTGGGCTGACGTTGGACGGGGCGGCTGGCGCATCAGCCCAGCAGGCCGGGATTGAGCTGCCAGATGCGGTAGCAAAGAACGCCGGCGAAGCTGACCCAGGCCAGGTAGGGGACCAGCAGCAGCGCTGCCAGGCGGTCGCGCCGCGCAAAGAGCGCCATCGTGGCCGCAATCGCCAGCCACAGGACGACGATGCACAAACTGGCCTTGGCGCCGAGGTGCCAGGCGAAGAACAGCCAGCTCCACAGGCTGTTGAGCACCAGCTGGGACAGGTACACCAGTGCGGCCGTGAGGCGGCCGGCGCCTGGTTCACGCCATGCGCGCCAGGCGGCAATGCCCATCAGGGTGTAAAGAATGGTCCAGACAGGCCCAAACAGCCAGGCTGGCGGCGCCCATTCGGGCCGCACGAGTTGGGCGTAAAACGCGGGGGCGGTGGCCGAGCCGGCGGCGCCGATTGCGGCGAAGGCGAACGTCACCACCAGCCAGACGGCAAGGGCGAAATAGGACGGGCGGCCGGGGTTTGTCGTTAAGGCGGTCATCTTTTTGATGGAGTCGAGTTTTCCCTGCCGCCCATGGTACTACTAATGAGTAATAAATGCTACTGATTAGTAGCATCCGTGCTCGACGCCGCCGTCCAGGCCTTACGCCAGGGCCAGGCGCGGTGCGCTGGCCGGTGCGCGCAGGGCAGGGCGCTGTTCGTTGCCGTGCAGGCGGAACACGCTGACGGCCTGCGCCAAGTGGCTGGCCTGGTCCTGCATGGCTTGCGCTGCGGCGGCAGCTTCCTCGACCAGGGCGGCGTTCTGCTGGGTGACGGAGTCCATCTGGATCACGGCTTCGTTGATCTGCTCGATGCCAGCGGTCTGTTCGGCGCTGGCGGTGGTGATTTCGCCCATGATGTCCGCCACGCGCTGGATGCTCTGCACGATTTCCTGCATGGTGCTGCCGGCCTGGTCGACCAGTTTGGTGCCGGTATCGACCTTGCCGACGGAGTCGTCGATCAGGGCTTTGATTTCCTTGGCGGCAGCGGCCGAGCGCTGGGCCAGCGTGCGTACTTCGGTGGCCACCACGGCAAAGCCGCGGCCCTGGTCGCCGGCGCGCGCTGCTTCCACGGCGGCGTTCAGCGCCAGGATGTTAGTCTGGAAGGCGATGCCGTCGATGACGGCGATGATGTCGACGATTTTCGTGGAGGACTCGTTGATCGAACCCATGGTCTGCACCACTTGCGACACCACCACGCCGCCGCGTGCCGCGATATCGCTGGCGCTGTTGGCCAGGGCGTTGGCTTGCAGCGCATTGTCGGAGTTCTGGCGCACGGTGGAAGTCAGTTCTTCCATCGAGGATGCGGTTTCTTCCAGCGAGCTGGCTTGTTCTTCGGTGCGTGCCGACAGGTCGATATTGCCGGTGGCGATCTGGCCGGAGGCGCTGGCTATGGTTTCGGTGCCGCTGCGGACTTCGCCCACGATCTTCACCAGGCTGTCGTTCATGTCCTTCAGCGCGCCGAGCAATTGGCCGGTTTCGTCGCTGCTCTTTACGCGGATGTCGCTGGTCAGGTCGCCGGCGGCCACGGTCTGTGCCACGACCACTGCCTCCTGCAGCGAGCGCGAAATCAGGCGCGCCACGAAGTAGGCCAGGCCGATAGCCAAGACGATCGAGCCGGCCAGCAGCGTAATGATCCAGCCGCGCGAGGCGGCGTAGGTCACGTCGCCCAGCTCATTCGCGGCATTGGCGCCGGCTTCGTTGACGGCGACGATCTTGGCGATGTGGGCTTCCATCTCGTTGAAGACGCGCAGGGCGTCGCCGCGCAGCAGGGCCAGCGCTTCATCGGTCTTGTTCTCGCGCGACAGTGCAAGGGCGCGTGCCTGCTGCGCCAGGTAGGTGTCGAGCAGCTGTTTGAACTCGCCGTAGGTTTTCTTTTCCTCCGGCTCGCTGATCAGCGCTTCGTACGCGGCCTGGTCCTGGTGGATCTTGTCCGTCATGGTGGCCACGGTCTTGTCGTAATTTGCCTTGCCTTCAGCGTCGTCGGACAGCAGGTGCTGCAGGGCGCCGCTGCGTACGCGTGCCACGCCGTATTTCAGTTCAGTGGCCGATTTAATGGCGGGCATCCAGTTGGTCGCCAGATCTGTAGCAGTGGCGTTCACCTTGGCCAGCTGCAGCACCGCGAACACGCCGAGGAATGCCGTCAGCAGCAGCACTGCGACGAAGGATAACAATAGTTTGTTAGCAATCTTGAGGTTATTGAACCAATTCATGATATTTCCCCGGAGTGTTTTTGAGATTGGCCGAAATATACTTTTGGTGTAGATTTTTGGCGAGTCAGCCGCGCAAATACATTCCATTAAAAAATCGAATAGGAAAGACGGCCCAATGCTGGAATTGCGTTTATTGCAGGTCTTCGACGAGATAATCAAGGGGCGCAGCGTTTCGCGCGCGGCCGAAAATCTTGGAATAGGGCAGCCGGCCGTCAGTGTCGCTTTGTCAAAATTGCGAGAACATTTTGGCGACCCTTTATTCGTCAGGATCGGCAATGTAATGGAGCCGACGCCCCTGGCGCGCGACCTGGAGCAGCCGGTACTGGACGCCTTGCATGCGCTGGACAAGGTGTATACCCATCGTGCCGGATTTGATCCGGCTACATCAAACCGCAAATTCGCGATTTGCATGTCCGATATTAGCCAGCTTGTTCTATTGCCAAAGTTACTCAGGTATTTGCGAAAATATTCACCCGGCGTGCAAATCGAAATATTGCCGCAAATGGAAGAAACGGCGAAATTGCTGGAAACGGGAGAGGCCGACCTGGCCTTTGGCTATATGCCACAGCTGGATGCGGGTTTTTATGAGCAGACTTTATTCCGCCAGCGTTATGTGTGCATGGCCAGCGCCGACCACCCGCGCGTGCGCGACAGCATCTCGCTGGAGCAATTCCAGTCCGAGCGCCACGCGGTGGTGAATTTCACCAGCCTGGCGCCGCAAATCCTGGAACGCGAAGTGGCGCGCCAGGACATCCGCCACGAGGTGGCGCTGCGCGTGCCCAGCTACCTGAGCATTCCCATCGTGGTTGAAACCACCGACTTGATCGTGACCATGCCCGAGCTGCTGGTGGAGCTGTTTGTGGGGCGCGGGCGCTTCAAGGCGTTCCCGGTGCCGTTCGAATTGCCGGAATTCTCAATTAAGCAGCACTGGCATGAACGCTACCACCACGACCCCGGCAATATGTGGCTGCGCCAGACCATCTTTGACCTCATAAGATAGACAGGGGGACTGCTTGAAACTGCGAGGCATCGCTGGCGCGGCGATGTTCTTTTCCATGCCTGGCGACGTGGTGCGTTCGCTTAAGTGAAGCGGCGGGTGGTTTCTCGCACCACCAGTTCCACCGGCGGGATCGAGCCTTCGACCGTTTCGCCGTTGATCAGGCGCAGCATGGAGTGAACCGCAGTCTGGCCGATCACGTACAGCGGCTGGCGCACCGTGGTCAGCGGCGGCGTGGTGTAGGAGGAGCC
The DNA here is from genome assembly GCF_041914865.1 of Pseudoduganella sp. Taxonomy (NCBI): domain Bacteria; kingdom Pseudomonadati; phylum Pseudomonadota; class Betaproteobacteria; order Burkholderiales; family Oxalobacteraceae; genus Pseudoduganella; species Pseudoduganella sp. The sequence goes on from NZ_JAYSCO010000007.1 coordinate 58,613, forward strand.
GGGCAGGTCGTCGAAGCCGACCAGCGATACGTCGTCCGGCACCCGGATGCCTTTGCGGTACAGGAAAAGGCGCGCGCCGTAGGCCGTCTGGTCGTTCACCGCGAACACTGCGGTGAAGGGCTCGCGGCTGTCGTACAGGCGGTTCATGGCCAGCAGGCCGCCGCCTTCATGCAGCGTGCCTTCCACCACCAGCGCCGGATCGAAGGGGATGTCGGCTTCTTTCAGCGCACGCTTGTAGCCAGCCAGGCGCTCCACCGAGTCGCGGTTTTCCGCCGGGCCGCTCAGGTGGGCGATGCGGCGATGCCCCAATTCGACCAGGTGGCGCACGGCCAGCCAGGCGCCATGCTCGTTATCCAGCTTATAGCCGATGGCGCGCTCGGTCTGCAGCACGCGGCCCAGCGAGACGATAGGGCGCTGTTCGGCGAAGCGCAGTACCGTGTCGTCGGTCATGCGGCCGGTTAGCAGGATGACGCCGTCCACTTTGCGCGCCAGCAGCAGGCGGATGCGCTCTGCTTCCTCGTCCGCATTCCAGTGGCCGCTGACGATCACCGACGCGTAGCCGGTGCCTTTCAGTCCATCGTCCACGCCATGCAGGATCTCGTCGAAGAAGGGCGAGGCAATGTCTTGCACCACAATCCCGATCGTCATCGAGCGGCCATGCTTCAGGCTTTGCGCCATCTGGTTGGGCGCGAAGTTCAATTCGCTGATGGCGGCCAGCACGGCCTGGCGTTTGTCGTCGGCCACCTTGGCGGTGCCGTTCAGGATGCGCGAGACAGTGGCGGGGGAGACGCCGGCGCGGCGGGCGACATCGGTGAGCGTGGCGGGGGCGTTCAAGGGTTGTTCTCTTCCTGAAAAGCTTTTCACGCGAGATTACCAGAAAACCAACGCCGTGCACAGCAGCCTTATGGCGCTGCTGCCCGCGCCGTGCCTGGTTCCTACCATGATAAAAATTCTGTTGACTTTTTATTTTGTCAAAATGTACTATGAAATCGTTTTCAAGAAAAAAGAAATCGTTTTCATACCTACAACGGAGACAACAATGAAGTTTTCTGCAATCCAGGTCGGGGTGCTGGCCCTGCTCGCCTCAACCAATGGCGCCTATGCGCAACAAGCCGCTGCACCTGCCGCTCCTGCGGCCAACAACGAATCCACCGTCGTGCCGGAAGTGCTGATCACGGCGACCAAGCGCACCACCTCCCTGCAAAAGACCCCGGTGGCCGTCACCGCCCTTGACGCAGCCGCGTTGGAAGATGCCCACGTGCAGACCATCCAGGACGTAACCCACCTGGTGCCAAGCTTCCAGGCCACCGGCCAGGGCGACCACGGCGTGATCACCATGACCATGCGCGGCGTCGGCAACGACTCCGCCAAGACCGAATACGCCGACCCGGAAGTGGCATTCTTCGTGGATGGCATTTACTCGCCGCGGCCGGAGGGCGCCACCGCGCTGCTGTTCGACGTGGACGCGATTGAAGTGCTGCGCGGCCCGCAAGGCACGCTGTGGGGCCGCAACTCCACCGTCGGCGCGGTGAACATGCAGACCGTCAAGCCCAAGCTGGGCGTGGTGTCGGGCAGCGTGTCGGGCGGCCTGGGCGACTACTCCCGCCTGGCTGCGCGCGCCGCGCTCAACGTGCCGACCGGCGAGCACTCCGCGCTGCGCGTGGCAACGATCCACGAAGAGCACGACGGCTACGTGAAGTACCAGACCTTGCCGAACATTTCCATCGCCGACCAGCGTGCCGCCTACCTGGCCAGCGGCGGCGATCCGGCCAAGTTCAAGCCGATCAACCCGAACAACTACGTCACCAACGGCCCGCGCTACAACGCGCAGAACCAGAGCGGTGTACGCGTGAGCTGGCTGTACCAGCCGAGCGAGCGCCTGAAGTGGAATATTTCCTACGAGCGCTTCCAGGACCGCGGCACGCCGAGCATGAACCTGATGCAGACCCCGCGCGCGGGCCAGGACGAATGGTCGGCCCTGATCGACACCGCGCCTTACCTGCACCGCAATGTGAACACCTTCCGCAGCCGCGTCGACTACGCCGTGAGCCCGGACATTGCGCTGGCCTACATCGCGGGCCATTCCAAGTTCTCCGGTTCGTCCACCTACGACCAGGATGGTGGCCGCGTGCTGCCGACCAGCTTCACCACTGGCGGCGACTTCCAGGCCAATAACACCGTGTGGTCGCGCTACAGCAGCAACAGCCATGAGCTGCAGCTGCAATCGACCGGTTCCCGCGAAGTGGACTGGCAGGTCGGCGCCTACTATGCGGCGGAAGACAACGGCATCCGCTTCGACATCCCGATCATGCACGGCACCCAGGACGGCAGCGTGGTGTGGCAGGGTTCCTTCATCCAGCCGAAAGAAACGGTGGATTCGCGCGCCATCTTCGGCCAGGCAACCTGGAACATGGCGGGCGGCTGGCACCTGACCGGCGGCTTGCGCTACACCTCCGACAAGCGCACCAACCAGGGCGGCAACGGCTACACCTGGAACTACGACCCGAACGTGCCGCAGCTGCCGCTCACGCCGAACATCGACCCGACCAAGCCGGGCCAGGGCTACAACCCGAGCGTACCGTCGAACGATGGCCGTTATAAAGGCAGCAAGGTGACCGGCCTGGCGCGCCTGAGCTACGACATCGACAAGAACCACATGCTGTACGCGAGCGTCTCCACCGGCTACAAGTCGGGCGGCCTGCAGGATGGCGGCCGCACCTACGGCGCGGAGACCCTGACCAACTACGAGTTCGGCAGTAAGAGCACCTTCCTGGGCGGCGCCCTGCGCATCAATAACGCCGCCTACTACCTGGACTTCAAGGACTTCCAGTTCTCGTCCCCGGTCACCAATCCGGACGGCTCGCACACCTTCGTCACCAGCAATGTGGACGGTGCCAAGGTCTGGGGCCTGGAGTCCGAAATCCAGGCCAAGCTGTCGCCGGACGACAAAGTGGCGCTGGCGCTGGCCTACACCAACACCAAACTGGGCTATCTGGTGGCCGGCTCCAACGACTATTCGCTGCCGTTCTGCCCAGAGCTGAACGCCACCTGCCTGGACGTGACCGGCAATACCATGCCGCACGCGCCCAAGTTCTCGATGCAGCTGAACTACCAGCACACCTTCCGCCTGGCGGACGGCAACTCCCTGGTGCCGCGCATCTCGGCGCACTACGAAACCAAGTCCGAGCTGTCGGTATTCAACCTGGGACCGGAAGACCAGCAGAAGGCCTACACCAAGTTCGACATCGGCCTGCGCTACCAGGGGCCGAAGCAGTTCTGGGTGGACGCATTCGTGCGCAATGTCGGCGACAAGCGCATCAAGACCAGCGCCATGAATGGCAGCAATGTGTGGGTAGCGCAGTACCTGCCACCACGCACCATCGGTGTTAACGCGGGCATCGACTTCTAAGCCCGTGGCAACAGGCCTGCCTCGTCCCCCGGGGCAGGCCACCTCTCACTCCCAGCATCTACCAAAGAAATAAGCATGAAAGACAAACGCCTGCCGCCCGACTTCCTCTGGGGCGTAGCCACCAGCGCCTTCCAGATCGAGGGCGCCAACCAGGAAGACGGCAAAGGCCTCTCAATCTGGGACGTATTCTGCAGCACGCCCGGCAAGATCAAAGACGGCAGCGACGGCAGCGTCGCCTGCGACCATTACCACCGCTACCGCGAGGATGTCGGCATCATCGACTCGCTCGGCGTGGACGCCTACCGCTTCTCCATTGCCTGGTCGCGTGTGCAGCCGCAGGGCAAGGGCGCCTGGAATGAAGCCGGCTTCGCCTTCTACGAGCGCCTGCTCGACGAGCTGGAAGCCAAGGGCAAGCAAGCCTACGTCACCCTCTACCATTGGGACCTGCCGCAAGGCCTGCAGGAAGAAGGCGGCTGGCTCAATCGCGACACCTGCTTCCACTTCGCCGCCTACGCCGCCGAAGTCGCGCGCCGCTTTGGCGACCGCGTCGCCAGCATCGCCACCCACAATGAACCCTGGTGCACCGCAAACCTTGGCTACGGCAACGGCCAGTTCGCGCCCGGCGTGCGCGACGCCAAGGCCGCCGTGCAGGTGTCGCACCACCTGCTGCTGTCGCACGGCCTGGCTATGGCCGCCATGCGTGCTGTCGGCAAGAAGGCCAAGCTGGGCATCGTCCTGAACCAGTGGACCGCCGACCCGGCCACCGACAGCGCGGCCGACCGCGACCTGGCCGAGTGGGAGTATGCGCGTTCGGTACAATGGTTCATGGACCCCATTTTCAAAGGACGCTATCCCGAGCTGGCTCTGCGCGGCCACGGCGCCAACGCTCCGCATATTGAGCCGGGCGACATGGCGGCGATCCAGCAGCCGATCGATTTCCTGGGCGTGAACTACTACTTCCGCGCCTTCTGCAGCGCCGAAGACCCGCCGCGCACGCCGCCGCTGGAAAACGGCCGCACCGACATGGGTTGGGAAATCTACCCGCAAGGCCTGACCGAATTGCTGCTCAAGCTGAAAGGCGAGTACGCGCTGCCGCCCATCTATATCACCGAGAACGGCATGGCCAGCAGCACGCCCGAACATGACGAGGAGCGCATTTCCTTCGTCAAACGCCACTTCGACGCCATGGCCAGCGCCATGGAGCAGGGCGTGGACGTGCGCGGCTACTTCATGTGGAGCCTGCTGGACAACTTTGAATGGGATTCCGGCTACGCCAAGCGGTTCGGCATCGTCCACGTCGACTACACCACCCAGAAGCGCACGCTGAAAGACAGCGCGCACTGGTACCGCGAATTCATCAAGGCCCAACGTTCATGAACCGCTCGCCGCTGCTGTGGGTGCCCTCCGGCTACTTCTCAATGGCCATGGGCTACATCATGCTGACCAGCGTCACCGCCATCATGTTCAAGAACCTGGGCATGGACAACGGCCAGGCGGCCCAGTATTCCAGCATGCTGATCCTGGCCTACACCATCAAACCGCTGTTCGCGCCGGTGGTGGAGATGTACCGCACCAAGAAGTTCTTCGTCATCTGCATGCAGCTGCTGCTGGGTCTGGGCTTCGGCGCCGTGGCCCTGGTCATGGGCATGCCGGGCGCCATGGCGATGATGATGGTGCTGTTCTGGATCATGTCCTTTATCGGCGCCACCATGGACATTGCGAGCGATGGCGTCTATGTCACATCGCTCGACTCGCGCAGCCAGTCGCTGTATTGCGGCGTGCAGGGCCTGAGCTGGAACATCGGCCCAGTGGTGGCGTCCGGCGTACTGGTCTACCTGAGCGGCTATCTGCACACCTCTTACGGCATGGATTGGCTGGGCGCCTGGCGCGTGGTGTTCATCTCGGTGGCGGTGCTGCTGCTGGCGATGACGGCATGGCACTGGCGCGTCATGCCGGAAGGCGCGCGCGCCGCCGATACGCCGGAAAGCCTGGGCCAGGCCGCCTTCATCCTGCGCGACGCTTTCAAGACCTTCTTCGAAAAGCGCGGCGTCTGGACCATGATGGCGTTTGCCCTGTTGTACCGTGTGTCGATTGGCCTGCTGGAGAAGATCGGCCCCTTCTTCATGGTCGATCCGGTTGAGAAGGGCGGCCTGGGCATGTCGAATGAGCTGCTTGGCATCGTCTACGGCACTTACGGCTTGCTGGCCGTGCTGGCCGGCTCGCTGGCCGGCGGCTGGTACCTGGCCCGGCATGGCCTGAAGCCGGTGCTGTTCAAGCTGTGCTGCGTGCTGAACATCCCGATTGCCACCTTCCTGCTGATGGCGATCTACCAGCCCAGCAACCTGTGGGTGATTGGCGCCGGCGTGGTGATCGAAAAGTTCACCTTCGGCTTCGGCTCGGTCGGTTTCATGATCTACCTGATGCAGCAACTGGCGCCGGGCAAGTACACCACCACCCACTACGCCTTCGGCACCGGTCTGATGGGCCTGTGCGGCATGTTGACCGGCATTGTGAGCGGCCACCTGCAGGAGGCCATGGGCTACGTCAATTACTTCTGGCTGGTGATGGCGGCGACCATCCCATCCTTCATCGTCACCTGGTACGCGCCGTTCCATCACGGCGAACAAACCGCGCCCGCAGCACCGGTCAAGGAGCTGTGCGAGAGCAGTACTGGGTGACCTTGATGACGTACTCGGCCTGCGGACCCAGGCCGACTGAGGCCCGGCGCTGGTCAAGGCCGGCCGGGTCTTCGACTTCGAAGGCGACCCACTGGCCCGCGTCATTGCAACTGCCTTGCGTGCCGTAGCGTTGCGGTGTCGTGACGCGGTCGTGCAGGTAGGCGATATTGCGCAGCTCGACCTCGCCGGGCGGCAGCTTCTCCAGCATGGCAAGGACCGCGCGCTGGAAGTCGCGGTCCTCGTCCGCATGCTGCGCCAGCAGCCAGGCTGCCCGGGCACCGGTTTTGCCGACCTTCGAAATGGACGGCCAGCCATGCTGGGCGATGATTTCCTTCAGGCGCTGCGTGTTGGCGCGATCCACCGCGCTGAATTTTTCCATGTCGATTGGATTGGCGGTGCGCACCGCCTGGTCCTGCTCCTCCATCTGCAGCAGTTCGCGCTGCAAGACTGGGTTGATATCGGCGTTGGCGGTGGCGACCGCCAGCAGGCTGGCGATCAGTGCGATGATGGTTTTATTCATCTCGTGATGATGCTTTATTTGCAACCATAGCGCAACCTTAACCGCAGCGCAGGGCAGGCGGGCGCTTGGTGTCGCGGGCGTTGATCACGTCGCGGATCGCGTTGGTCACTACTTCGGGCGTGGCCAACTGCATCTGATGGTCGGAATCCACGATCACCTTGCAGGCCTTGGGGTACATGGCTTTCACCATATTGCGCGTCTTTTCGTCATTGTTGGTCACGCCCAGGTCCACAGGAATCGCCCCTGGACCTTTGGGCACATTAATCAGGCGCACCATCGGGATATCGTCGTTCCACGGCAGGTCGAGCACGGCCTGGCTGGTGCTGTGGATCTGGTCCACTTCTGCCTCCATCGCCGCATTCATGAACAGGTACTTCGCCCAGCGCGTCGTAAGCGGGAAGTCTTCCGGCTTCTTGACTATGCCGGGGTAGAGCGCATCGACCAGCACCACGCCCTGCACCTCCTGCGGATAGCTGCGCGCATATAGCTGCATGTACAAGCCGCCCAGCGAATGGCCGACCAGCACATAAGGCGGCTGCAAGCCTTGCTCGCGCAGCAGCTGGCGCAATTCCTCCACCACGGTCTTGCCGTCGCGCGGCGTGGACGGCTTGTCGCTCTTGCCGTAGCCGGGACGGTTATAGGCGAAAACCGTCGCCTCTTTCGCCACATCGGGGATCACCTTGTCCCATTTATCCATGGTGCTGCGGGAGCCGTTTTCAAAAACGACGGTGGCGGCTGCCCCCGGCTTCACGATTTTCAGCACTTCTACCGCGCTGTGTGCGTTGGCGCTTGCCAGCAGTGCGGCGAGCAGGGGGATGGCGTATCGGGTGGTCGGCATGAACGGCTCCAGAATAAGTAACGGCGTGATTCTGGCTGCTCGCGGACCCGGGCGCCGGGTCGCTGCGACAGGCTGCAATTTCCGATATCTGGATTGCAATAATGAAGGGTAGAATAAGATTTTGCCCTCCAAGGAGCCGACGATGACGCCTATCTTGTTCGCACTGCCCGGCAACGAAGCCTGCACCGCCCAATTGGCGGCTTTGTTAGGCTGGGAGCAGGGCAGCTTGCAGGTAAGGCGTTTCCCGGATGGTGAATCCTACGTGCGCTACCACTCGGACGTGGCAGGGCGCCAAGTGGTCCTGGTCTGCACCCTGGACCGCCCGGACGACCGTTTCATGCCCATGTACTTCGCCGCCAGCATTGCGCGCGAGCTGGGCGCGGCCAGCGTGGGCCTGGTGGCGCCATACCTGGCGTATATGCGGCACGACGCCATCTTCAACCCGGGCGAAGGCATCACCTCCGGCCATTTTGCGCGCCTGGTATCGGGCGTCTTCCACTGGATGGTGACGATCGACCCGCACCTGCACCGCCACCACGACCTGGCCGAGATCTACACGATCCCGACCCGCGTGGTGCGCGCCGCGCCCGCCATCTCGGCGTGGATTGCCGCCAATGTGCCGCAGCCGCTGGTGATCGGCCCCGATTCCGAAAGCGAGCAATGGGCGGCGGAAGTGGCGCGCGGCGCCGGCTGCCCCTGCATCGTGCTGGAGAAGGTGCGGCGCGGCGACCACGATGTGGAGGTCTCGGTGCCGGACACCGAACGCTGGCAGCACCACACCCCCGTCATCGTTGACGATATTGCATCAACCGCCCGCACCATGATTGCCGCCGTCGGCCATGTGCGCAAGGCAGGCTTGCCGGCGCCGGTCTGCGTCGCCGTGCACCCGCTGTTCGCCGGCAGCGCCTACGAAGACCTGGTGGCCGCCGGCGTGGCCCGTACCGCCAGCTGCGACACCGTGCCGCACAGCAGCAACGCCATCGCTGTCGCATCCTTGCTGGCGCCGGCGGTGGCAGACATGACACGCGCCGCCGCCTAAGCTATATTCCTGCCTATGTGGAATTGGATCAGGAATTGGTACCGCAAGCTGCGCATGCCGGCAGCGTACCGCGCCTACGAGCGCGCGCTGCGTGCCGCCCACGAGGAGGAGGCGCGCAGGAAGTTTTCGACCGTGCGCTACGAGGCGCGCCTGCTGGCCGCCAACAAGGCGCTGGAAGAACGCGCCCAGCGTCGCTATGACATGCCGATCGCCAAGCTGCAGCTGGAAGTGGTGGCGCTGGAAAAGCAGGTCGAATCCTGCCGCGCCCAGCTAAGCAACTTCGAGCGCCCGTTCCGCGATGAGTACCAGTTGCTGGAAGCGGAAATGGCCTTGCTCGGCGAGCGCCGCCGCCAGGCCTATGCGGAGAAGGATGCCGCCGCCATCGACGCCGTGAACGCCGAGATCGCCGAGCTGCAGAAGCGCACCAATGCCGTGCGCAACGACCTGTCGGTGCAGACCGACTTGCGCAGCCAGGGCCTGACGCCGGAAAAGCTGCGCCGCACGGTGCAGCGCTGCGAAGCGCGCCTGCAAGCCATCGCCGACGAGCAGGAAGGCTTGCGCCGCGAGAAGACCAACTACCTGAACCACTCGCCAGACCGCGCCGAGATCGACGCTATCGAGCGCGACATGCTGGCGCTGGAACGGCGCCACATCCAGTTCCTGCGCGACTTCGATGCGCCAGCTGAGCGCCGCCGCCGCGAACGCGAGCACGAGCAAGCCTGGCTCAACGGCGCCTAATCGCCCGACCTTTAATCTGCATCAAGCTTGCGCATGGTCGCACGGGCGGTGCCCTGCCTATACTTGGTCTGTCGCGCCATGCCTTCGCATGGCGGATTGTCGGGAGACGGGCCATGCGCAACCATTCCCTGAGCGGCAATATTTCGGCGCTCCTGCGCCGCTGCAAAGAACTGGAGTCGGCCATGCGGAAGGTTGGCATTCCCGCCTTCCTCGCCTGCCTGCCGCTCGCCCTGCTGGCCATGCAGTACGCCCTGATGCTGCGCGATAAGAACGCCAGTATCAGCCGCATCAGCGGCAAAATCGACGGCTGGACGGCAACGGTGCGCGAGCTGTCGGCCCATGAACTGGGCCGCAGCGAATTCATCGACCTGGACCGCAAGATGCGCGGCGACATCGAAGGCGCCTGCGATTCCATGCGCACCCTGCGCGACTTGTGCGTGGAGATTTGCACCATGTTCCGCGCGGTCGGCTATGAGTCGCGCATGCTGCAGCGCTGCTGCGATCGCTTTGACGCGGCGGTGAATGAAGCCTGCCGCCGTTCGCAACTGCTGCTCACGGCGGTCGACGAGCATGACCGGCGTGCGCTGGCGATCCGCCAGCAGGAACACGCCATCCAGCAAGCCGGTGCGGCGAGCGCCGCCGCCCATGCGGCACGCGTCGCGGCCGGCATCGAGGCTTAGAAGCCTTCCAGGACGATCTTGCCGCGTGCGCGGTTGCTTTCCAACAGGGCCTGCGCGCGCTTCAGGTTGGCCGCGTTGATGCTGCCGAAACGCTCACCCAGCGTCGTCTTCAGTACGCCGCTATCGACCAGGCGCGCCACATCGTTCAGCAGGGCGTGCTGCTGCGCCATGTCGTCGGTCTCGAACATGGAACGCGTGAACATGAATTCCCAGTGCAGGGAGACGCTCTTGCGTTTCAGCAGGCTCACGTTGACATGGGCCGGATCGTCGATCAGGGCCAGCTTGCCCTGTGGCGCCACCAGCTCGGCCAGCGCGGCGAAGTGGTGTCCGGTCTCGTTCAGGCTGGCGATGTAGTTGACCGGCGGCAGGCCGAGGCGGCGGATTTCCTCATCCAGCGGTTTGCTGTGGTCGATCACATGGTGGGCGCCCAGCGACTTCACCCATTCCGCCGTTTCCGGGCGGGATGCGGTGCCGATCACGGTCAGCCCGGTTAGCTGGCGTGCCAGCTGGACCAGGATGGAACCAACGCCGCCGGCGGCGCCGGTCACCAGCAGCGATTTGCCGGCTTCGCGCGCGGTGTCGCGGCTGGCGCCAAGGCGGTCGAACAGCAGTTCCCAGGCAGTGATGGCGGTCAGGGGCAGGGCGGCCGCTTCCGCAAAACTCAGTTTGGCTGGCTTGTGGCCGACGATGCGTTCGTCCACCAGGTGCAGCTCGGCATTGGTGCCGGCGCGGGTCAGGGCGCCGGCATACCAGACTTCATCGCCCGGTTTGAACAGGGTCACGCCGGGGCCGACGGCGCGCACGATGCCGCTGGCGTCCCAGCCCAGCACCTTGTCTTCGCCTGCGGCAGGGGCGACGTTGCGGCGGATCTTGGTGTCGACCGGGTTGACGGAAATGGCCTTGATTTCCACCAGCAGGTCGCGGCCGGTGGCCACGGGTTCCGGCAGCTCCACGTCCAGCAGGGCGTCAGCGTGGTCGATGGGCAGGGAGGCGCGGTAGGCAACAGCTTTCATGTGACAGGTCCTTCATAAAAAGTGGCGATGCATGCATCTTCGGCCATCCCGGCTTCAAGAAAAAGACTAAAATTGCGGAAATACTTTCAATGAAAAACGGAAAATGCTGCGTCTGGATGACCTTGAGGTATTTGTCTGTACGGCCGACCAGGGCAGCCTGTCGGCCGCGGCACGCGCGCTCGATATTTCGCCGGCGCTGGCCAGCGCTGCCTTGAAACGGCTGGAGGAAAGCTTGCAGCTGCGCCTGTTCGCGCGCACCACGCGCTCGCTGCGCCTGACACCGGACGGTGAGCAGTACCTGCGCCATGCGCGCGAGGCGGTGCGCCAGTTGCGCGAAGGGCATGAGGCGATCCGCCAGGGCCAGCAGGAGCTGGCCGGCTTGCTGAAGATTTCCATGCCTTCGGATGTGGGACGCAATGTGCTGCTGCCCTGGCTCGATGGTTTCCAGGCCGCGTACCCGGCCATCAGCCTGCAGCTTTTCGTCAGCGACCGTGTGGCGGATATGTACCGCCAGCCCGTCGACCTGGCCCTGCGTTACGGGAAGCTCGACGATTCCAGCCTGGTGGCCATGCCGATCGCACCGGCCAACCGGCGCGTGCTGGTGGCGTCGCCAGGCTACCTGCGGCAGCATGGCAGCCCATCCAACCTGGATGAACTGGCGCGGCACAATTGCCTGCGTTTCGCGCTGGATGACATGCTGTACGACCGCTGGCTCTTCCCCGCCCAGGGCAAAATAGTCCAGGTGCGTGGCAATCGCAGTAGTGACGATGCCGACCTGGTGCGCCGCTGGGCGGTAGCGGGGGAGGGGATTGCCTATAAATCACGGTTGGACGTGACCGCCGACCTGAAAGCCGGCCGCTTGCAGATGCTGCTACCGGATGTAATGGGTGAAGAGGTGCCGCTACATCTGGTGTGCATGCATCGCTCGCAGGTCACGCCCGTCGTGATTCGTTTGCGCGACTATTTGCGCGCCCAATATGAACAGCTGTGCGAGACTTAGTGGCCGGCTTTGGAGAAGATCAGCAGCCAGCGGCTGAACAGCAGCACTTCCAGGTGGCCTGGCTGTACGCCGGTATCGCATTCGATGATCGGGTTCACAGCGTAAAAGCGCTTGCGGAAGTCACGGCACACCAGCACTTCGCGTTTGCCGAAGCGAACCAGGAAAGACATAGGGGCATATTCCAGGCCAAAGCGGGAGCCGAAGGTGCTGTTCATCGTGGTCATGACTAATTCCTTTTGCTGTGATGTGTTTAACGAGTCATCAGAATAACACAAATACTGTATGAATCAACAGTACTGGATGAAAAATCAGGTTTTTTTGCTAATCGTTGTTTTTTGCGCACTATGAAAGATTCGATCCGCCTTCCCCTGCATTTACTGGCCGGCCTGGTATTGCTGCTGCTGTCCGCCACCTGTTTCCATGCCATTGCCGGCGCCGCGCTCGGCCCCGGCGCCCGCCTGGCGGTACTGGATGTGGCGGTGGCCCACTGGCTGCATGCACGTGCCAGCGAACCGTTGACCAGCCTCGTGCTTGGGTTCAGCCATATCCACAGCATGGCCGGCATCGGCTTCCTCTCCTTGCTGCTGGCCTGGCACTTCTGGCGGCGCCAGGCCCACTATTGGATGCTGACCCTGGTGCTGGCGGTGCCGCCCGGCATGCTGCTGAACGTGCTGCTCAAGCACAGCTACCAGCGTGCCCGCCCCAGCTTCGCGGAGCCTTTGCTGACCTTGCCCACCTATAGCTTCCCCAGCGGCCACGCGCTGGCCGCCACCGTGTTCTACGGCGTACTGGCGTGCTACCTGTGGACGCGCTGCCGCAGCGCCGCCCAGCGCATCGGCGTGGCATGCGGCGCGCTGCTGATGGTGGCCCTGGTGGCTTTCAGCCGCCTTTACCTCGGTGTGCATTTCCTCACCGACGTGATGGCGGGAGTGGCTGAAGGCCTGGGCTGGCTTGCCGTGTGTGTGACTGCGGTGTCCAGCCTGCGCCGCCATCGCGAAGGCAGGCTGGCATGAGCCGCATGGCGGTCATCGTCAACGCCGGCGCCGGCACCGGCTACGACGCGGACTGGCGCGAAACGCTGGCGCGGCGCTTCGCCGGCCATGGGCTGCAGGCCGAGGTAACGCTGGCCGACGACGCCAATCAGTTAATGGATGCGGCGCGTGCCGCCCTGGACGGCGGGGTGCGGGTGGTGGTGGCCGGCGGCGGCGACGGCACCATCAATGCCGTTGCCTCGGTGGTGCTGGATAGCGGCGCGGTGTTCGGCGTGCTGCCCATGGGCACATTGAACCATTTCGCGCGCGACCTGGGCATCCCGACCCAGCTCGACGCTGCCATTGCCACGCTGGCGGCCGGCCATGTGGCGCGCGTCGACGTGGGCGAAGTGAACGGGCGAATTTTCCTGAACAACTCCAGCCTGGGCCTCTATCCCGATATCGTGCGCGACCGCCAGCGGCAGCAGCGCCGGCTCGGGCGCGGCAAGTGGACGGCTTTCGGCTGGGCCACCCTGGCTGCGCTGCGGCGCTATCCTTTCCTCAGCGTGCGGCTGGCGCTGGGCGAGGCCGACCATGCGCGCCGCACACCCTTTGTCTTTATCGGCAATAATGAATACCAGATGGAGGGTTTCAATATCGGCGAACGGGCCTGCATCGATGGCGGGATGCTGAGCGTGTATGTGGCGCAGCGGCCTACACGCTTCGGCCTGCTCAAGCTCGCCCTGCGCGCCTTGTTCGGCCGCTTGCGCCAGGCGCGCGAGTTCGATATCTTCCAGGCGCGCGAGATGGCGATCGAGACGCGCCACCGCCGCCTGCGGGTGGCGACGGATGGTGAAGTAACGGTGATGGCGCCGCCGCTGCGCTATCGCATCCGGCCGGCGGCCCTGCCGGTGATCGTGCCTCGTCCACAGGAGGAATGATGCGAACCCTGGTCCATATCTCCGATCTGCATTTTGGCCGCGTCGACAACCAGGTGCTCGCGCCCCTGCGCCAGCTGATCGGGGATGTGCGGCCGGATGTGGTGGTGGTGTCGGGCGACCTGACCCAGCGCGCGCGCAGCGCCCAGTTCCGCCAGGCGCGCCATTACCTCGATACCTTGCCCAAACCGCAGATCGTGGTGCCGGGCAACCACGACATTCCCTTGTACAACGTGGCGGCGCGCTTCTTCCAGCCACTGGTCAAGTACCGGCGCCACATTACGCGCGACCTGGCGCCGGAGTTTGTGGATGACGAGATCGCGGTGCTGGGCCTGAATACGGCGCGCTCGCTGACCTTCAAGGATGGCCGCGTCAACCGGCGCCAGGTGGAATTCCTGCGGCAGCGCTTCGCCCAACTGCCGCGTGCTGTGACGCGGGTGGTGGTCACCCATCACCCCTTCGACCTGCCGCAGCACCTGGACCGCGATGACCTGGTGGACCGGGCGCCGATGGCGATGGAGGTCTTCTCGCGTTGCGGCGTGGACTTGCTGCTGGCCGGGCATTTGCACACCAGCCACACGCATAACACGGCCGAGCGCTACGAAATCGATGGCTATGCCGCGCTGGTGGTGCAGGCCGGCACCGCCACGTCCACCCGCAGCCGCGGCGAAACCAATTCTTTCAACGTCTTGCGTGTGGAGCACGATGAGATCCAGGTCCAGCGCTACGCCTGGAGCGAAAGCAATGCTTTCACTGTCGCCGCTACCGATGTGTTCCAGCGCCAGGGCGATGTCTGGCGCCCAGCCACCTAAATCACATTGAGTACCTTCGCGAGCAAACCGAGCAGGCCAGTGAGCAAGGCCGTCATGACGCCGAACACCAAATAGAAAGTCCTGTTAAAACCAGCGATCATGTTCTCGTTGAGCCGATCGATCCGATCATTGGTCTTTTCGAGGCCGGCATCGATCTTGTCGTTAAGCCTCTCTGTGCTGGCATCGATCTTAGTGTTGAGGGCGTTCAGACCGGCATCGATCTTGTCGTTAAGCTTCTCTGTGCTGGCATCGATCTTAGTGTTGAGGGCGTTCAGACCGGCATCGATCTTGTCGTTGAGCTTCTCTGTGCTGGCATCGATCTTAGTGTTGAGGGCACCCAGGCCGGCATCAATCTTGTCGTTGAGGGCACCCAGGCCGGCATCGATCTTATCGTTGAGCTTCTCGAGGCCATTGTCGATCTTACCGTTGAGCCTTTCCAGGCCATCATCCAATTTCTTGTCCAGCCGATCGACCTTCGTGTCGAGTCTGTCGAGCCGTTGAATAACCACGTCCACCATCACCTCCAGCCTGGTTACGCGCGTGGGGATGTCTGCATGGTGGTCGCCAGGCGCTGGCCTGTCAAGCGAAGTGGGCGGCTCGTGATCATTCATGATCCCTTCAGCCTAGCCTGTGCCGCCAGGCGCAGTTTGATGCAGATCAAAGTTCAGAGCCAGTAATCCCACACGCGCGCGAGCCATTCTTTAAGGCGCAAGGTCAGCGGGCGCTTGTTCCATGAGGCCAGGGTGACTTCGCTTGAATTGCGCAGGTCCTCCTTGAAGGCCTGTTCCATTTCCAGCCCAAACGCGTCACCCATCACAATCACGTTGACCTCGCTGTTGTGCAGGAAGCTGCGGCGGTCGATATTGGTGGAGCCGACCGTGGACCAGACGCCGTCGATCACCACCGTCTTGGCGTGCAGCACCGAGAGCTTGAGTTCGTGGATCTTCACGCCCGCCTCCAGCAGCGGCTGGTAGAACGCGCGCCCGGCATGGAACACCAGGCCGCTGTCGGACACGCTGGGCAGCACCAGCTGCACATCCACGCCGCGCCGCGCCGCATCGACCAGTGCCTGCAGGGTCTGGTCGTCGGGCACGAAATAGGCACAGGTGATATGGATCGACTTCTTCGCCTCCTGCATCGCCAGCAGCATGGCCTTGTAGATTTCATAGCGCCCCTCGGGCCGCGAGCCGAGCACGCGCACGACCTTGTCGCCCGCCGGCGGCACCTGCAGGAAATAGTTCGCATCGCGCAAGTCATCGGCATCCTGTTCGATCCAGGTTTGCACGAACAGCCACTGCATGGCCTGCACCGCCGGGCCCTCGATCCGCACATGGGTATCGCGCCAGCCGACTTCGTCTTCGCCCTTGGGGCCGGCATCGCGCGCGCGGCGCGACGCGGAACCCGAGCGGAACGGCGAGCTTTTGGCATAGGTATCGCTGATATTAATACCACCGGTAAAGCCCACCTTGCCATCCACGATCAGCATTTTGCGGTGGTCGCGGTTATTCAGCTTCCAGCCGTTGCCGCGCGTCTTGGCCGGATTCACCGGATTGAAGGCCAGCAGCCTGACGCCGCCTTCGCGCATGCGGTCGAAAAACGCCTGCGGCACGCCCAGCGTACCCACGCTGTCGTAAATCACGTTCACCACCACGCCTTCGCGCTGCTTCTGCACCAGCAGGTCGGCGAACTGTTCGCCCAGTTCGTCCTGGTCGAAGATATAGGTCTCAAAGTTGATATGGTTGCGGGCAGAGGCGATGGCCTTCATCATTTCCGCCATGGTTTGCGGGCCATCGAACAGCAGCTGCACCTTGTTGCCGGCAATGAGCGGCACACCGGTCGCCGCTTCCTCCAGCGCCGCCTGCGCTTTCAGGTCCAGGGTCGACTTGGCCCAGCGTTTCTTCAGCAGCTGTTCCGTCGTCTGGCGCGGCAGTTTGCCGGACGAACCTACCACCCGCGGCACGGTGGACGCCTGTTGCTTTGCCTGGTCGGCATCGACCTCCGGCAAAGACGCGCAAGCCAGCAGCGACCAGCTTGCCAGGAAGATGACCAGCAAATGTTTTGCCCTCATGGAAGCACCTCCGAAGGGCAGTCTAAGGCAGCGGCGACAGTTTGATTGTTCGCTGCCGAACATAGTCAGCTGTAGTGCAGGCGGGCCGCCTCGCGTCGCAGCTCAGCCCGGAAATCCGGGTGGGCAATGCCAATCAGCGCCTCCGCACGCTGCTTGGCCGACTTGCCGCGCAGCTGCGCCACGCCGTATTCCGTTACCACATAGTTGATGTCGTTCTTGCTGGTGGTCACGTGCGTGCCGGGCGTCAGGGTGGGCACGATACGCGAGATGGCGCCTTCTTTCGCCGTCGAAGGCAGCACGATAAAGGACTTGCCGCCGCGCGAACGGTTGGCCGCGCGCACGAAATCGACCTGGCCGCCGGTGCCCGAGTAGGGCAGGTGGGCCAGGCTTTCCGAACCGCATTGCCCCAGCAGGTCCACCTGCAGGCTGGCATTGATCGATACCAGCTTGTCGTTCTGCCCGGCGATATAGGGATCGTTGGTGAAGCTGACCGGATGCATTTCCAGCATCGGGTTATGGTGCATGAAGTCGTACAGCCTGCGCGAACCGAGGGCAAACGTCGCCACCATGCGCCCCGGCATGAAGGACTTGCGGCGGTTGGTCACCGCGCCGGCCTCGACCAGCTTCAGGATGCCATCGCCAATCATTTCGGTATGGATGCCCAGGTCCTGCTTGCTGGTCAGCTGCATCACCACCGCGTCGGGAATGCCGCCGTAGCCGATCTGCAGCGTCGAGCCATCCTCGATCATCGGCGCCACGTGGGCGGCAATGGCTTCCTGCACCGCGCCGATCTGCGGCAGGCCCACTTCAATCACCGGCTCGCTGCTTTCCACCACGGCCGTGACCTGCGAGATATGGATATGGCACTGGCCGTGCGCGAACGGCACGTTGGGATTTGATTCCAGCACGATCACGCGCGCCTTGCGCAGCGCCGCCATGGTGTAGTCGGCCCCCAGGCTGAGGGAGAAGTTGCCGTGTTCATCCATTGCCGAGGCCAGCGCGAACACCACGTCGGCTGGCATCTGCCCATGCTCGATCAGGGCCGGGATTTCCGAGAAGTAGGCCGGGATGAAGTCCGCCCAGCCTGCCTGGCCCGCCGCGCGCGAGGCGCCGCCAAAGAACAGCGCGCAATGGCGCACGTGCTGCGCCGTCTCCGGGTCGAAATAGCCGTACTTGCGCATGGCCAGGATCTGCGCCACCTGCACGCCGTGGAAGTTGCGCCGTTGGGCCGACAGCTCATGCAGCAGGGTGGGCGGTTCGCCCGCGCCGGTCGGGACAATGATCATATCGCCATCGCGCACCAGGCGCACGGCCTCGGCGGCACTGCAAAGCTTGCTGGACATACGGTCTCCGTTATTTGTGTTGGTGTGCGCACAGATTGCACGACCCTGCTTACCCTAAGCTGACAGTATGAAAGCTCTTGTCATCCTGCTCACATTGCCCGTGTTGGCGGCGGGCCAGGGCATCCCGACCTACAGCGCTGCGGACAAAGCGGGCGGCCTGCTGGCACGCGACCCGCTGCGCGCGACGGACCGGGCGGCCCTGTTCCCGCTGGAGAAGGATGAGACCCGGCCGCTCGACCCGCCGCAGGCCATCAGCCGGCACTGGAGCGCCAGCGCCATCTACAGCTTTGACGAATCGGCTTTCAGCACCTCGCGCAACCGTGCCTATGGCGCGGTGCTTGGCTACAAGGATGGCATGTTCAATATCCGCATCGCCCACCAGCGCAAGCGCAACCCGATCGAAGCGGTCGGCACCACCCAGCCGGTGGACCTGTCGGCGCGCAACACGCTGCTGGCCGCCAATCTCAATTTCGGCCCGGCCAGCGTGTATGCCGGCTATGGCATCAACCGCGGCGTCGGCAGCTCGCCATGGGACCCGGCCAACCCGTATGGCGCGCTGGTGTTGCCCATGCCTTCGCTCTACAGCCACGATATGCTGGCCGGCGTGTCCTACCGCAGCGGCCGCGCCACCTTCATGGCCTCCGTCATCCACAAGGACGACCGCAGCCCGCCCAACCGCGACGCGCGCCAGGCGGCCATCGGCATGACCTACGCGCTGAGCAAACGCACCGCGGCGCATGCTTCGATCTCGCACATCCGCCACCTGCACAGCGCCGAGGCCGGCAAAGGCAATAGCGCGCTCAGCATCGGCCTGCGCCATGCTTTCTGATGTGCTACATTCTTCCGCTGGAACTTTTCGCGGGGAATACAATGTATCTGACTTACTTCAATGGAAATTGGGCCGAAGGGAACGCGCCCCTGTTCGGCGCCCAGGACCACAGCGTCTGGCTGGGCTCTTCCGTCTTTGATGGCGCGCGTGCCGTGCGTGGCAAGCTGCCGGACCTGCGTCCGCACCTGGAGCGCGTGGTGCGCTCGGCCAGCAGCCTGGGCCTGGAATGCCCGCTCAGCGTCGAGGAGATGGAAAAGCTGGTGAAAGAGGGCGTGGCACGCTTCCCGGCCGATGCCGAGCTGTACATCCGGCCGCTGGTGTTCGCCACCGATGGCCTGCTGATCCCGGTTTCCGACAAAGCCTCTTTTGCGCTGACCCTGTTCGATGCGCCCTTGCCGCCATTCACCGGCTTTTCCGCCTGCCTGACGGCGCTGCGCCGCCCCGATGCCGATATGGCGCCGACCGACGCCAAAGCGTCCGCCCTGTACGCCAACTCCACCCGCGTGCTGCGCGAGGCGAAGGAACGCGGCTACGACAATGCGGTGATGTGCGACAGCCAGGGCAATGTCGCGGAATTCGCGACCGCCAACCTGTTCTTCGTCACCCCGCAAGGCAAGGTGGTCACACCGGCGCTGAACGGCACCTTCCTCGCCGGCATCACCCGCGCCCGCGTCATCAAGCTCCTGGCCGAAGCCGGGATCGAGGTCGAGCAGCGTACGGTCAAGCCGGAAGAGCTCGAAACAGCGGCCGAGATTTTTAACACCGGCAACTTTGGCAAGGTCACCCCCTGCGTGCGCTACAACGACCGCACGCTGCCGGTCGGCCCGGTGGCCAGCAAGGCGCGCGAGCTGTACTGGGCCTTTATGGAGCGGGGCGAGTAAGCGGCTTCACTTCCGGCCCCGGCTTGCTGGGCGGGGCCATGGGCGCCGGCGGCGCCACGCTGCCGCAGTCGGCGCCGAGCCAGCGGCCACTGCCTTCCACCAGCATGTTCTGCGGTTTGCCATGCGCCGCGCTGTTGACGTTCATGCGCATGCTGAAGGCCGTGTTGCCATTGAAGATCACCTGCCCATTGCCGCTCGATTGCGGACGGGCACAGGTGAAGCTGACATTCATCCCGCCCGGTACCGGCGTGCGCGTGGTGCTGCACTGGCCCGGCTGGCCGGTCGGGATGTCCTGCCGCTCGGCCATCTCCTTGGTCAGGCAGTATGTCACTTTGACCCCGCCATCCTTGCCCAGATCCATGTTGACGCCGTGGCGCGCCATCATTTGCTCGAGCGACTTGCGCTGCTCGGGCGGCATATTTCCCAGTTGCTGCTGCGCTGCCTGCATGACCGCCATGGTCTCCGGGCTGGCCGAGGCAATGCGGTTATTGATCTCCCATAGACCCGGTTTCAGGGATTGCGCCATGGCCGGCAGGGCGGCCAGGCACAGCAGCGTCATGGCGGTCTTCTTCATTGCATCTCCTTAGCCTTGTGGCGGGCGTGGCTCGGCCACATAGATTTCCACGCGGCGGTTGCGCGCGCGGCCGGCCGCATCGTCATTCGAGGCGATCGGTTCCTGTGCGCCGCGCCCTTCGATCACGATGCGGCTCGCGGCAACGCCGCGTGCGGCCAGGTAGTCGCGCGTGTGGGCCGCCCGGTCCACCGATAGCGGCTGGTTGATGGCGGTGCTGCCGGTGCTGTCGGTATGGCCGATGATGCTGACCGTGGTGGCCGGGTTGTCGTTCAGGGTGCTGGCAAAGCGGTCCAGGATGGGACGGAAGTCGGGCTTGATGTCGGAGCGGTTGGTGTCGAACGAAATATCGCTCGGGATTTCCAGCTTCAGGCGGTTATCGCCGGTCTGCGTCACCTGCACGCCAGTACCCTTGGTGGCCTGTTCCATCTGCTGCTTTTGCGCCTCCATGCGTTTCGACCAGACATTGCCGACCACGGCACCGACCGCCGCCCCCAGGACGGCGCCGCCGGCGGCGCGTTTGCCGCCGCCAGGTCCGGTTGCCGCGCCGAGCACGGCGCCCAGGCCGGCGCCGACGCCGGCACCGGTGGCAGTACCGCGCTGGGTGGCATTCATATCGGCGCAGCCGGTGGCGGCGAGGGCTGCGATCAGCAGGGCGGCCAGGGTTTTATTGGGCATGGGCTTCTCCTTTGCAAATTTTAGCGCGAAAAAAAGCGGGGCGGGAGCTGCGCCGCAGTCCCCGCCCCGGTGGGATGCCGGCTGGGCCGGCTCGTCAGATGCCGCGTCCGCTGATCAGGCGCAGCAGGATCATGATGACGGCCACCACCAGCAGGATATGGATGAAACCACCCACGGTGTAGGAAGTCACCAGACCGAGCAGCCACAAGACGATGAGTACGACAGCGATGGTATAGAGCATGATGTTTTCCTCTCATATTCCGTAGTCCTGGCTGCATTATTGCGGTGGTTATCGCTGGCTTCTGTACGTTGCCGAACATCAGCGGCGTTGCAGGCGGCCCTTCACCACTTTGACCGGCTCGCCGGGCTGCCAGCTGGCGGAGCTGCTGCTGATGGTGCGCACCTTGCCATCCTCCATGCGGACGCGCACCTCGTAATGGGTGGTGGCCTTCATATTGCCTTCCACCTGGTTGCCGACCACGGCGCCGCCGACCGCGCCGGCCACCGTGGCCACCTTGCGCCCGGAGCCGCTGCCGATCTGGTTGCCCAGCAGGCCGCCCAGGATGGCGCCGCCCGCCGCGCCCAGGCCGCTGCCTTCGGCGCGCTGTTTGATGGTGCGCACCGACTCCACCACGCCGCAGCTGCGGCAGATGGCCGGCGTGGGCGCCGCGGCGGGCGCCGGCGCCGGCGCATGCGCGGCCAGTGGCGGCGCAGCGGCAGGCGTCGCCGCCGGCGCTCCGGCGCCATAGCTGCCGGCGCCGGAATAGCCCGACGAGTCGGCCGCTGGCGCGCGGCCCGCCGCGTAGGCGGCCGGGGCAGGCGGCGGTCCCATATTGTCCTGGGCGCCGACCGGCACCGGTGCTTCGGCCACCGGCGGCCCCATGGTGGCGCCCGATGACGGCAGCCAGCCCATGATGGCGGCAATGCCGACGCCGCAGAACAGCACCACCGCGATGGCGGCGATCAGCAGCATCGGATGGGTGGTGTAACGCATGATGTTGTTTTCGTTTTGCATGATGCACTTCCTTTCTTTTTGCATGACGGCATTGTGGCGGCGGGCACAGCTGGCTTCCGTGCGTCAGCGTACATACAGGCCCGGCGATTGCCGATACGCTCCGCCTAAACTTCCTCAGGCTGACGGCAATGACTTTGAATCTTCATACCGTTCCAAGCAGTGAATCGCCACCACCCCGTATTGGCAACCGTTTGCTGGCTACCTTGCCGGAAGACGACCTCGAACATCTCGAAGGCTTGTGTGAACTGGTCGAACTGGAGGCCGGCGACATCCTGTTCGAGGCAGGCCAGCCCATGGACTTCATCTACTTCCCGCTCGACGCCCTGGTGTCGCTGCTGGCGGTGGCTGAAGGGCGCATGACGCTGGAAGTCGGTTCGGCCGGGCATGAAGGCATGATCGGCGCCTCCGTCGCGCTGGGCCAGCGCTGGGCCCAGGTGCGCGCCGTCGTACAGCGCAGCGGCAGCGCCTTGCGCATGGAGGCGGACGACTTCAGCGCCGAATTTGCGGAGATGGAGTCGCTGCAGCACCTGCTGCACCGCTACACCGACAACCTGCTGTCGCAAGCGATCCAGATCGCCGTCTGCAGCCGCTTCCACGTGCTGGAAGCGCGCCTGGCGCGCTCGCTGCTGGTGACGCGCGACCGCCTGCAATCGGACCGTTTCCACATGACCCATGAATTCCTGGCCCATGCCCTGGGGGTGCGGCGCGTCGGGGTGACCAAGGCTGCCAGCGCGCTGCAAAACCAGGGCCTGATCAGCTACAGCCGGGGCAATATCGAAATATTGGACCCGGCTGGCCTGGAAGCGGTGTCCTGCCATTGCTACCAGCAGGTGCGCACGCCTTCTTAACGGCGCGGTTTGTTGACCTGGTTGCCGATCACGCCGCCCACTACGGCACCGCCGACCGTGCCGGTGGTGGAGCCGCCGGTCAGTACCGAACCGGCCACCGCGCCCACGCCGGCGCCAATGGCAGTGTTCTTGTCCTGGCTCGACATCGAGGAGCAGGCGCCCAGGCCAAGCAGGGCAGTAGCGATCGCCAGACGGGCTGTCAATTGTTGGGTTTTCATGATGGGTCCTCCGTTAGGGATACGGCTCCCAGCATACGAGCCACTAGCGGTGTGATCTGTTCGCCATTTCACGCTGTAACGGTTTGTTACCTTTGAGTCTTACCGGGCGGTGGCGCCTTGGGCTTCTCCCGCGCCTGGGCCAGCAGGGCGGCGCACTGGTTGTCGCCGTCGCCGCCGGCACTGATCAGCGGCACCAGCGCGGCCGGCGCGGCCAGTGCGCCGAGCGCCAGGGCGCCGCCGGCGCGCAGGGCGATCACGCCCTTGTCGATGTCGACGTCAGGCTGCTTGAGCGTGCCGCGCACATAGATCGGGGCGCGCAGGGAAATGATGCGCAAGCCCTTGCTGTCGGGTTTCAGGGTCAGGTCGATCTTCTCGCTGGCCAGGTTGACCGCGCCCTGGATGCGCACGGTGGCGTCTTCGGTATCGGCCAGGAAATAGCGCGTCTGCGCCAGGCCGTCGCGCACGGCAAAGTCGCCGGCCAGGCAGTTCAGGTGCACCGGCTTGTCGCCGAACAGCTTGGTCAGCACGATATTGCCGATGTTCAGGCCCATCTGTTCCAGCAGCAGCTTGCTCACCGTGCCATCGTTGACCAGGGTCTTCAGCTCGCCGTTCGCGTGCGCCAGCAGGGTGGCCACCGAATTGCCTTTGGCGGTCAGCTTGGTGGTGGCATTGATTTCGCCGATGGTCGCTTGCTTCAGCTCGGGCAGCTTGGGCAGCAGCTGGTGCAGCTTGACGTGGCGCACATTGGCTTCCACCGTGGCGGCCACCGCATCGCCGCTGCTGCCATCGAGCGTGGCCTTGGACGCCACCTGGCCGCCGGCAAAGGCGAAATCGAGCGGCGCCAGGCGCAATACGCCGTCCTTCAGGTGGAACTCGGTGTGCAGTTTGCTGAGCGGCAGCTCCTTGGTGCGCACGATGCGCTCGGCGCGGAAGCTGACGTCGGCATCGAGCGCCTTCCAGCGTTCGGTGCGGAAGGTTTCCACCGGCAGCAGCTTGCCCGACGGCTGCACGGCAGCCACACCGCGTTCTTCCTTGCTGGCGTTGGAGTCGGCGCCGATCAGCGGGCCCAGGTCGGCAAACTGCAGCAGGCGCGAATGCAGCGCGCCCGTCAGCAGGCCGCGCGGCTGGCCCTGCCGGTAGGACAGGGTGCCGGCGATGTCGCTGTCGCCCACGCGGCCGGTGAACTTCTCATACGTCCACTGGCTGGCGCCTTTGGCCAGCTGGCCGCGCAGGTGGCCGGCGGTACTGAAGGGCGGCGTTTCCGGCAGCAGCAGGCCGGTCAGTGGGTACAGGCGTGCGGCGGAAGCGCCCGCCACCTTGAGCTGCAGGTCGATGGCCGCCAGCTGGGCCGGATTGGTCAGGGTGCCCTCGGCCGCCACGCTGACCAGGCCGACCTTGGCATCGGCCTGGATCGGGAACGGGCGTCCGGCATCGCGCAGCGCGAGCACGGCGCCGGCCTTGCCGCGGCCGGCGATGGCCTGCTGGTTCCATTTGCCCTCCAGCGTCCAGCGCACGCCATAGCGGGCGTCACCGTCAAGCGTGTCGAGGTGGGCCGTGGCGTGGATCTTTTGCTGTGCATCGTCCAGCTGGATCGTGCCGCGCGTGAATACCACGCGCTCGAGCTCGACCCGCCATGCCGATGGCGGGCGCTGCGGCAAGGTCCAGTTGTTGCGGCCATCGGCCTGGCGCAGCAGGGCCAGCTGCGGCTGTTCGAAGCTCAGTTCCGGAATGGCGATGCGGCGCCCCAGCAGGGCAAAGGGGTTGAGCGAAAACGCCAGTTTCTGCGCCGAGGCGGTGTCGCCGCCGGGCAGGCCGGCCGGATTGCCGACGTGGACATCGTGCGCCAGCAGATGCGGCCAGGGCACGTGGTCGCGCCAGCTGCGCGCCTGCGCCGGGAGCGCCTGCTTCTGCCAGCTCAGCGACAAGTCGCCGCGCAGTTCAACCGGCCGCTGCAAGGCTTCGCTGGCGCGCGCGCCGAGCCAGGGCCGGGCGCGGTTCCAGTCGTAGGTGAGCAGGATGACGAGGGCCACCGCCGGAATGGCCAGCAGGATGCCCAGCAATGCCAGGCTGATCTTTGTACGGCGTGAAAAAGTATGTGCCATGGCGACAGGCTACACCCGGGCGCACGGCTGCAATGTGCGGCACCGTACTGAACCCAGCGGGGACACCTTATATAACTGCGGTACCCCATTCGCTTTGAGGAGAACAACAATGGATTCGCTGAATCGCTTCCCGCTGTTGCCTACCATCTGCGCCGCGTGCGCCCTTGCGCTGGCAGGCTGCAGCAGCATGAAGACGCCTGCTACGGCCGAAGTCGCTTCCTCGCGCACCGCGGTGGAAGCCGCCGCCGCGACCGGCGCGCCGGAGCTGGCCCCGGCGGAAATGGCGGCGGCGCGCGACAAGATGCTGCGCGCCAACCAGGCCCTGGCGGCGAAGGATTACCGCACCGCCCAGGACCTGGCGCAGCAGGCGCAGGCCGACGCCAAGCTGGCGCAAAGCAAAGCCAGCAGCGCGAAGGCCACCGAAGCTGCCAACAAGCTCCAGGAAGACATCCGTATCCTGCGCGAAGAGCTGGACCGCGCCAACAGCACCATGACTCGCTGAGAAAGGAGCCATCATGTTCAAGCCATCGTTGAAACCGGTCGCCCTGGCCGCCGCCATCCTGCTGGCTGCCTGCAGCACCACCCCGACCACCACCAGTGAGCTGGAAACGGCGCGCGCCAACTATGCGCAAGCGCAGGGCGACCCGCTGGTGGCCAAGTACGCCAGCGCCGAACTGGGCGCCGCCACGCGCGCGCTGGACCAGGCCAACTCGGCCGCCGCCCGCAACGAAAGCCTGGCCAATATCGACAAGCTGGCCTACCTGGCCAAGCAGAAGATTGCCAGCGCCCAGGAAATCGCGCGCGCCAAGGCGGCCGAGGACCAGATGAAGGATGCCGCCGCCCAGCGCGACCAGGTGCGCCTGGATGCCCGCACCGCCGAGGCGGAAGCGGCCAAGCGCCGCGCCGACCAGGCGCGCATGGAAGCGGAAGCCGCGCAAAGCCAGGCCCAGGCCGCGCAGAACCAGGCCGCCAGCGCCGAAGCCCAGACGCGCGATGCGCAGGCGCGCGCCGCCGCCCTGGCCGCCGCCTTGTCCGAACTGCAGGCCAAGCAGACCGAACGCGGCATTGTGATCACCTTCGGCGACGTGCTGTTCAACGTCGACCAGGCCAACCTGACGGCGCAGGGCCTGGCCACCGCGCAGCGCCTGGCCGATGTCTTGCGCGACAACCCGGACCGCACCGTGCTGGTGGAGGGCTTTACCGACAGCACCGGCAGCGACGCCTACAACCTGCAGCTGTCGCAGCGCCGCGCGGAAGCGATCCGCAGCGCGCTGAGCCAGATGGGGGTGGACCGCTCGCGCATCGAGACACGCGGCTATGGCGAAGCGTATCCGGTCGCCAGCAATGCCACCGCGGGCGAGCGGCAATTGAACCGGCGCGTGGAAATCGTGCTGTCCGAAGCCGGGCGTCCCGTCACCACCCGCCGTTAACCACAGGGAGACTTCATGATCGACAAGAATGCGATCCGCGCGGCGGCCCGCAATATGGCCGACGGTCCGGTGACCGAAGGCTATAAGGGCAACCGCGCCATGGTGCTGCAAATGCTGAACGAAGCGCTGGCCACCGAGCTGGTCTGCATCCAGCGCTACAAGCGCCACTACTACACGGTGACCGGCCTGGCCAACGCCGCCATCAAGGCCGAGTTCCTGGAACACGCGACGCAGGAACAGGAACATGCCGACTGGCTGGCCGAACGCATCGTTCAGCTCAACGGTGAACCCGATTTCAATCCAGCAACGTTGCTCGACAGGAGCCATGCCGAGTATGATGACTCAAGGGAGGTGCAAGCGATGGTGCGGGCCAACCTGGTGGCAGAACGGGTGGCCATCGAAAGCTATCGCCAGATGATCGAATTGATTGGTGACAGCGACCCGACGACCAAGCAACTCTTGACGCAAATCATGGCGGTGGAGGAAGAACACGCCGACGATATGCGGGACTTACTGGCGTAATTTTTGGCGTACTTTACTTACCAAAGAGGAGTCCTATCATGCTGGAACAGAACATCAGTACCGTCAACAACGACGTGAAGACCCTGGTCAAGGATGCGCAGGCGCTGTTTACCGCCGCCACCGCCCTGACCGGCGAAAAGGCCGACGAACTGCGCGGGCGCGGCATGAAGGCGCTCGACACGGCCCTGGCCAAGGTGCACGAGGCGCAAGCGAGCGCCATCGCCGGCGCCAAGCAGGCGGCCGCCTCGACCGACGCCTACGTCAAGGAAAACCCGTGGCGTTCGATTGCCGTGGCAGCCGGCGTCGGCCTGCTGGTCGGTGTCATCCTCGGCCGTAAATAATGGCCGCCGAACACCAGGTCCCACCACCGCCCGGCCTGATCGCCTCACTGGCCGGGCTTGCCAAAAACTGCCTGCACCTTTTACTGTCGCGCCTGGAACTGGCAGCGCTCGAGCTGACCGAGGTGCGCGACACCTTGCTGCAACTGTCCCTGGTGTTCGCGGTGGCCATGCTGGCTGCCTGGTTCGCCATCGCGTTCGGTACCGCGACCCTGATCTACCTGTGCTGGGAAGCGATGGGCTGGCGCATCCTGCTGGTGCTGGCGGTGGTGTTTGCCGTGCTGGCGGTTGCCCTGGTGCTGTGGGGCCGCAGCCTGGTACGGCAGGGCAAACTGGGCTTGTCGGCCACCATGGCCGAACTCAAGTCCGACCGCGATATGCTGCTTTGAGAGGGGAACCATGGCGTCCAAAAAGGAATTGGCGGAACTGGCGGTGGCCAAGGAGCGGCTGGTGCGGGAAGGCGAACTGTACCGCCTGAGCACCCTGCGCTCCAAGCATGAGGTGATCAACGCCTTGCAGCCGCAAGCCTTGCTGCATGGGGCGGTGGACCAGGCCATCGGCGCGGTGCAGGCGCGGCTGGGCCATTTCATCGGCCCCGGCGGCGGCCTGTCCAACATCAATTTCAAGACCGCCTTGCCCTTGCTGGTCACGGCCGCCTCCTGGCTGGGGCGCCGGCGCCGCCTGCTGAAACCGGCGCTGGCCGTGGGCGCGCTGGTGGCGGCGGGCGTGGTCTGGCTGATCCGGCGCAAGCCGGGCGACGAAGCCTAGGCGGCGCCTTACGCCGTGCGCCGCAGGCGCGACATGTATTGCGTGGTGATGCCGAGGTAGGAGGCCAGGGCGCGCTGGGTGATGCGCTGTTCCAGGCCCGGGAACTGGCTGCGGAACGCTTCCAGGCGCGCCTCGGCCGAGGTATGGCTGCGGATCTGCAGGTTGGCCGCGTAGCGCCGGATGCTGCATTCGATGATCTTCAGGTAGTACTCGTGCACAAAGCCATGTTCGGCTTTGTGGCGCTGCATGGCGGCCCAGTCGATGCGCCAGGCGTCGACCGCGGTTTCGGCGACGAAGAACTCGCGCGCCGGCTCGCCCTGCAGGCCGCCCATCATGTCGGTATGCGAACCGGTGTTCTCGCCTTCGGTGATGAAGCCCAGGGTCAGGTCTTCGCCGGCCACCGAGATGTGGCCGCGCCGCGCCACGCCGCTGGCGATCCAGTAGTAATGGGTGGCGCGCGCCCCGGCTTCCTGCAGGACCGTCCCCTTGCGCACGGAAACCGGGCTCACGTGCGGCGCGCTCAACTCCGTGTAGCGGTCGTATAGGTCCGTGCCGATGCCCAACCGGTTGACGGTGCTCGCCCGGTGTTGTGCTCGTTGAAATTGGTACGCATCTGGCATGCGGGCATCATACCTGAGCTGACCTTTGGTAAGGATGACTTTTTATGGGGTGACCATAACTCCAGGTTGTTGGTGCCAAATTTTATTTGCCACTTGTCTCATATATACGTGACATATCCCGCGTGGCGACGTGAATTTGGCGTAAATTTGCCATATCGTCATGGTGGGTCGCACGCGCTTGTTTCACGCAGTCGCTGTTGGCGCCGGCCCCTTGCTGCTTGCAGGCTTCCAGCGCCTCGCGCAGGGCGGCATTGATTTCCTTGCGCAGCGTCGCCAGCTGGGCCGCTTCGGTGCGGTCCGGCCGGGTCCAGCGCGGCGGGTCGCCGCGCTTGATTTCTTGTTGCTGCTGCCGGGCGATGTCCGGCGGCGTGACCTGGGCGCCGGCCAGGCCCGACAGGGCCAGGGCCAGGGCGGCGCCGCACAGCATTTTCATGATGGGCCTCCTTGTCCTACAGCCTGCCGGTCAGCAGCAGGATGAGCAGGACGACAACGATCAGGCCGGCAATGCTGCTGGGGGCATAGCCCCAGCTGCGGCTGTGCGGCCAGGTGGGCAGGGCGCCAATGACGATCAGGACCAGCAGGATCAGCAGGATGGTGGTCATGGCAAGCTCCCCTTAGTAACGGTAGACGCGGCCATCGACCACGCGCACGCGGCTGCCGACCCGCAGGTCGTAGGCGCTGTCCTGGTTGACGGTGCGGTAGTCACCGTTATCCAGGCGGATGCTGATCTGGTAGACGTCGCGCGGCATGTTGCGGCTCTCTTCGACCCGGTTGCCAACCACGGCGCCGCCAATCGCGCCGGCCGCGGTGGCCGCGGTACGGCCCGAACCGGAGCCGACCTGGCTGCCGGCCAGTGCGCCCAGCAGGCCGCCCGCCACGGCGCCAGCGCCGCTGGTGGCGGGGTCGACGCGCACGACACGGATCGAGTCGATGGTGCCGTAGGTGGAAGCGTCGGACATGGTGGAGTAGTCGGTCGCCTGCGGGTAGGACGAATTGCTGGCGCAGCCGGCCGACAGCGCGGCCACGGCCAGCATCAATGCGGTAAGGGATACAGTCGGTTTCATAGCGTCTCCTCCTGTGGGTGGGATTGCTGACAGCCTAGGCTTGCATGTCGCGCTCGTCTGTGCGATCCCGCACAATGTTCGCTGGCGAACAGATGGAAGGGCTTGTTAGCTGGACACTAGTGCCCGGAACACCCAACCACACATAGGAGAAGCGCCATGAAAATCGCACATAAATTCGCTACTGCCGTGTTTGTTGCATCGACCCTGGGCCTGGCTGGTTGCGCCTCGACGCCAACGCAGGAAAGCGCCGGCGAGTACATCGACGACGCCGCCCTGACCACCAAGGTCAAGGCCAGCATCTTTAACGAACCGACCCTGAAATCGACGGAAATCAATGTCGAAACCTTCAAGGGCACCGTGCAGCTGAGCGGCTTTGTCGCCCAGCCCGCCGACATCACCAAGGCCGGTGAAGTGGCGCGCGGCGTCAAGGGCGTGAAAGAAGTGAAGAACGACATCCGCGTCAAATAAACGCGGGTGGCCGGGATTATCATGCGCCTGGCGCAGACCATCCTCGCCACTGTCGCCTTCCTGTATGCCTTGCAGTGGGGCCGGGACTTCCTCGTGCCCCTGCTGCTGGGCATCCTGCTGGCCTATACCCTCAACCCGCTGGTCGGCTGGCTGGAGCGCGTGCATATCGGGCGCGCGCTCGGCACCTGCCTCGTCACCTGCGCCATCCTGCTTGGCATGGCGGTGACGGCGGAAAAGGTGCACGTCGAATTTTCCAACATCATCGAAGAATTGCCCGAAGCGGGACGCAAGCTGTCGCGCCTGGTGGCCAGCACCACCAGCGCCAAGGACAGCACGCTGCGCCGCATCCAGGACGTGGCGACCCAGATCGAGCAGGCCACGGCCGGCAAGCCCAGCGCGCCGGCGCGCAAGCCGGTCGCCGTGCTGACCCAGGAGGGCAGCCAGATCAAGGTCATCGACTGGGTCTGGGCCGGTTCGCGCGGCTTGCTGGCCTTCCTGAGCCAGGCCACGATGGTGGTGTTCCTGGTCTTTTTCCTGCTGCTGTCGGGCGACACCTTCAAGCGCAAGCTGGTCAAGCTGGCCGGCCCCTCCTTGTCGCGCAAGAAGGTCACCGTGCACATCCTCGACGAAATCAATTCCTCGATCCAGGGCTATATGTTCATGCTGCTGGTGACCAATGTGCTGCTGGCGCTGCTGATGTGGCTGGCCCTGCACGCGCTCGGCCTGGAAAATGCCGGCGCCTGGGCCATCGTGGCCGGCCTGCTGCACCTGATGCCGTACTTCGGCCCCTTGCTGATCGTGTGCGCCCTGGGCGTGGCAGCCTACCTGCAAACGGAATCGCTGCAGCTGGTGCTGATGGTGGCGCTGGCCTCGACCGCCATCGCCACCCTGGTCGGCACCGGCATCGCCACCTGGATGACCGGCCGCATCGCGCGCATGAACGCCGCCGCCGTCTTTGTCAGCCTGCTGTTCTGGGGCTGGCTGTGGGGCGTGTGGGGCTTGCTGCTGGGCGTGCCCCTGGTGGTGATCCTCAAGGTGGTGGCGGAGAAGGTGGAGGGGATGGAGGTGGTGGCCGAACTGCTCGGTGAGTGAGGCTGCCCAGCTGCAGCGCGTACTGGCGCGCGAATTCGGCGCCGAGGAAGAAGATCTGGGCCGAGTAATACACCCACAGCAGCAGGGCGATCAGCGAGCCGGCGGCGCCGAAGCTGTCGGTCACGCCGCTGTTGCCGATATAGGCGCCGATCGCGTATTTGCCGAGGGTGAACAGGGCCGCCGTACCGAGCGCGCCGATCACGACGTCGCGCCAGGACAGGCGGATGCGCGGCAGCATCTTGTAGATCACGCCGAACAGGGTGGCGATCACGATGAAGCTGATGACCTGGTTGAGCAGCGTCAGCAGCTGCGCCGCGTCGCGCCAGTAGGCGCCCATCTTCTTTTCCAGCACGGTGAGGGCGGCACTGACCACCAGCGAGACCAGCAGCAGGAAGCCCAGCACCAGCACCATGCCGAAAGACAGCAGGCGGGTGCGTACGGTATCCCAGATACCGCTGCCGGGCGCGGGCGGCAACTGCCAGATTTCGTCCAGGCTGCTTTTCAGTTCGGCGAACACGCTGGTGGCGCCGAACAGCAGCAGGGCGCCGGCAATGATGGTGGCGAGCAGGCCCTGTTCTTCATTGGTGGCGCCGGCCAGCACCAGCTGGATCGCCTCCGCGCCCTGGCTGCCGACCAGGCCGCGCAGCTGGAAGAACAGTTCGCCCTGCGCCGCTTCCTTGCCGAAGAACAGGCCGGCAATGGCGATCACCAGTACCAGGATGGGCGCCAGCGAGAACAGGGTGTAGAAGGCGAGGGCGGCGCCTTTGCTGCTGGCGCGGTGCTCCAGCCATTCGGTGATGGCGCACCAGCCGACCGAGGGCAGCTTGCGCGCTATGTGGGGGAATCGTCGCCAGCTCATGGGCAAACCTTACGCCGGCGCGCGCCGCCGCACCGTGCGCCAGGGCACAAACAACAAAGGGGCCCGCAGGCCCCTTTGTCATTGCAGCAGCAATGGATTAGTTCACGCGGCGTTCCACGGTCACTTGTTCCACTTCCACGCGGCGGTTTGGCTCCAGGCACTTGATCAGGTCAGCGCGCTTTTGCTTCTTGTCGTTGCACTGTACCACTGGCTGGGTCTTGCCCTTGCCTTGTGCGGACAGGCGGGACGCGGCGACACCCTTGCCTACCAGGTAAGCCTTGACGGACTCGGCGCGGCGCTCGGACAGCTTCTGGTTGTACTTGTCGGAACCCAGGCGGTCGGTGTGGCCGGTGATGACCACGTTGCCGATGGATGGGTTGTCGTTCAGCAGCTTGGCCATTTCGTCCAGCTTAGGCTGGTTCGGTGCCAGGTTGGCGCTGTCGAAGGCGAACAGTTCGGTGGCAGCCATGGTGACTTTTTCGAACTTCGGTGCGACTGGCGCTGGTGCTGGGGCCGGGGCTGGTGCCGGGGCCGGTGCTGGCTCTGGTGCCACGACCGGTGCCGGTGCTGGAGCAGGTGCTGGCTGTGGCGCCGCGCCCAGCAGGTAGTTCAGCGAGAAGTTCAGGTATTTGTTGTCGGACTTCGAGTTGTTGAACTGGTCGCCACGGATGAAGCCGTGCACATTGCGCAGGTCAGCCTGGAAGAACAGGCGTGGGGTGATGTTGGCTTGCACGCCCAGGCCAGCGGCCAGGTAAGGCGAAGTGCGGGCTGGCTCGGAGCCGTTCAGCAGGTTCGACTTGTCGCGCTCGGCGCCCGCGCCCACCAGCAGGAATGGACGGATGTTTTTACGGGAGAACAGGTACAGGCCGTCCACGCCCAGCAGCTTCTGGGTGTAACGCTGGCCGGCTTCGGTGGTGGAGCCGTAGGAGGTGCCGATCTGCAGGTCCCACTTGTCGTTCAGGGCTTTACCGACGCGCAGGCCGTAGGCGGCGTCATCTTTGGAGACGGCCCAGGCGCTGTCCGGACGGAACACGCCGACGGTCGGGGCAACATACCAGTTCTGGTTCAGGGTTTCCTGGGCGGTGGCGGCGAAAGAAGCCGACATCAGCGCAGCGACGATGGCAATATTTTTAATCTTGTTCACTAGATAACTCCCGTTATTATTGAGTAGAAAAGTCGCGGGTCAAGGACGCGACTCCTTTTCCCAGCTGTGTTACTTGCTGTGGGTTCAGTGTAGGCGTTGGTAACAGCCTGAATCAGTGCGCTAGCGCACAATCACCTTGGATTATAGCAAGTATGTAGCTTTTCTACAACGTGAACCAAGTTTTAGTATTGCGTGTTCGGCAAACCGCCGTCCAAACGGGCATGGACGGCGGTGTCCGGCCTCACTGCTTGGTCGGTTCCGGCTGCGCTGGCGGCGGGGTTTGCGGCTGCACGATCACGGTGTCGCCAGCCTTGCCGGGCTCACCCTGCGGGCCAGGGGTGCCAGGCTCGCCCTGGGGGCCGGGTGGCCCGGGCGGCCCCGGCACCACGGCCGGCGGCGGGGCTGGCTCGACCGCTGGCGGCGGGTTGTTGGTCACGGTCTTTTCGCAGGCTGTCAGGCCGGCCAGGGCCAGGGCTGCGAGCAGTACTGGATATTTCATCTTGGTTCCTCCGGTTTGAATGAAGCCGGCTCCAGCATAGGGTGGGCCGTGCCTGACTTCTGTTCGGGAACACACACAGCCCGGCCCGCCGGCGCGGAAAATGCCAAATAACTAACTTTAATGCGTTTGTATGTTCGTTGCCGCACAGACCGATGAGCCGTGGCCGGGCACTCTGGAGCCTGCGAATCCACCCTGGCATCTATAAGGAGTGACCAAATGCACGCAATCAGAGAATCGTCCCACGGCCTTGAAATCGAAGCTAACCAGGAACTGCCCGCCCCGCTGCCGGCAGTGCCGCCCCGTCCCCGCCTTGCGCTGGTCGAGCGCCCCGGCCCCGTGACGGAGCGCAAAGCCCTGTCGCTGGCGCCGATTGAACGCGTCCGTTCCACCTCGGCAACCTTGCGCCGGATCGAAAACATGCAAAAACTGGTGGCGGAACTACAAAACCATGAAATGCTGGCTGACGAAATCGCCTGGTTCCTGAAGTTTTCGCCGTCCGGCGCCCGCAAATACATCCGCGACCTGCGCGAAGCGGGCGTGATCGAACTGGCGCGCTATATCGAAGGCACGGCAACCTACCTGGGCAAGGCTGTTTACCAGCTGACCCCGGACGCCGAACGCGTGCAAGCGTTCCTGGCGGCCATTGCCCAGCCCAAGCGTGAAGGCGCCCCGCCACGCAAGGAACGCCCCAGCCTGCGCGAGCAGAGCATGGCCGGCAATGGCCGCCACTTCCACATCCTGGCCGACGACACGCATTATGCAATCCGTGTCAACCGCGGCCCGGTGCAGCGCGACCCGCTGGTGGCCGCCCTGTTCGGCGTGCCCGGCTCGATGCAAAAGGCCCAGCCATAAGGCAATCGGTGCTAAGCTTCCCAGGGTGACGGCAGGTTGAAACGCCGTTAAGCAGCCCCATCTGTGGCGGAACGAGTTCTGTTATGGACGGCATCATGGAAGCTTGGCTTTGGCCTATTTGTGCGGCGCTGGCGATTGCGGCGCCTTGGTTGTATTTCCGCTGGGCGCGGCAGCGCGCCCTGGCGCGTGCGCTGTCGCCTGCGGAGCAGGCCATCATCGAACGCAGCCTTCCTTTCTACCGCGCGCTGGCGCCCGAGTTGCAGCGCCAGCTGCAGCGCATGGTGGTGCAATTCCTGCA
Source organism: Pseudoduganella sp. (assembly GCF_041914865.1). Classification (NCBI taxonomy): domain Bacteria; kingdom Pseudomonadati; phylum Pseudomonadota; class Betaproteobacteria; order Burkholderiales; family Oxalobacteraceae; genus Pseudoduganella; species Pseudoduganella sp. Next base: position 93,756 of record NZ_JAYSCO010000007.1, read on the forward strand.
CCAGAAGAAGTTCATCGGCTGCGCAGGCCTTGAGGTTAGTGACGACATGCGCCTGACCATTGCGGCCCAGGCTTGCCTGCTGCTGTTGAACAAGCCCAGCAAGGTTTACCGCGACCTGCACACCATCCTGCTGTATCCGGGCGCCTTTATTGCCGAGCGCGCCGAAGTCGGGCCGGGCGGCGTCATCACCGCGGCGCGCCAGCAGATGCTGGGCGAATCGTGGAGCGATGGCCGCATCGTGCTGTCCTGGGACGATGTGGCGCGCGGCACGCTGGACTGGCAGGGCGGCAACAACGTCGTGCTGCATGAGTTTGCGCACCAGCTCGACAGTGAGTCGGGCAGCACCAATGGCGCGCCGTACCTGGGCAGCCCGGACAGCTACCGCAGCTGGTCGGAAATCCTGTCGCGCGACTACGCCAACCTGCGCCACGAAGCCTGGATGGGGCGCCAGGACAGCGTGCTCGACCATTACGGCGCGACCAGCCCGGCCGAGTTCTTCGCCGTGGTCACCGAAACCTACTTTACCCGCCCCTGGCAGCTGGCCGAGCGCCATGCCGACCTGTACGGCGAGCTGCAGAAGTATTACCGCGTCGATCCGCGCGACTGGCTGCCGGCGCCGCCCCCGCCGGCGCCGGCGCCGGCCTTCCTGGCCATGCCGCTGCCGACGCGTTCCTACGCCTGGGCCGACTGGTAAGCGGCGATGGAATTCGAGGACTTCGATTTCATCACCAGCGATACGCCGGCCCGCCCCAGCGAGCCGGCCGATCCGCTGCAGCGCCTGAAGTACCTCGTCGACAATACGCCGGCCATCATCTACAGCACGGTGCCGAGCGGCGACTTCAAGATGACCTTCGTCAGCGCCAACGCGCTCAACGTACTGGGCTACCGGCCGGAGGAGATGCTGGCCGATCCCAACTTCTGGTTCGACCACATCCATCCGGACGACGCCCCGCATATCTTCTCCAGCCTGGCGCAGATTTTCAGCGTCGGCGAACGCACCTACGAGTACCGCTTCCGCGCCGCCGACGGGCGCTACCTGTGGATGCATGACCAGCTGCGCCTGATCCGCGACGGGCAGGGCGCGCCGCTGGAAGTGATCGGCGCGCTGACGGACATCACCGACCGCAAGCGGATGGAAGAGCGCCTGCTGCAGGCGCAGAACATGGCCTCGGTCGGCCAGCTGGCGGCCGGCGTGGCGCATGAGATCAACAATCCGGTCGGCTTCGTCACCTCCAACCTCGGCACCCTGAAAAGCTATGCCGACACCCTGTTCGAACTGGTCGAGCGCACTGCCAGCGCCGAGCAGATGGCGCAGGCCGACCTCGCCTTCCTGAAGGAGGACACGGCGGCCCTGCTGCGCGAGTCGATGGACGGCTTGCGCCGCGTGCGCGATATCGTGCAGGCGCTGAAGGATGTGTCGGCCAGCGGCGACAGCCAGTGGCAGCAGGCGGCCGACCTGCATGAGGGGCTGGACAGCACCCTCGATGCGCTGGCCGGCCAGCTGCGCTTCAAGGCGCGCGTGGAAAAGCATTACGGCCAGCTGCCGCCGCTGCAGTGCCAGCCGGCGCAGCTGAACCAGGCCCTGCGCCATATCCTGCTCAATGCGGCGCAGGCGATCGAGGAGCAGGGCATCATCCGCGTCATTACCGGTACCGACCGCGACGGCGTGTGGGTGCGCATCCAGGACAATGGCGCCGGCATCGCGCCGCAGCACCTGGGGCGCATCTTCGATCCCTTCTTCACCACCAAGCCGGTGGGCAGCGGCACCGGGCTAGGGCTCTACCTGGCGTACGGCATCGTGCACCGGCACGGCGGCCGCATCGCCGTGATTTCCGAGCCGGGCAAGGGCTCGGCCTTCACGCTGCACTTGCCCGTGCACGCTGTACAAAAATAGGCAGCCGGCTGCCGCTTTTCTTCTCGAAGTCCTGCAGCTGGCGGATCATGCGCGCATCGAGCACATGGTCGGCCGCCAGCAGCATCAGGCCATCGCGGCTGACCACGTCGCGCGACAGCGCCATGCCCGGCACCAGTTCGCCCGACAGCAGCTCCAGGTCGTGCGCCTCGGCCGCGCCGCGCACGCCGCCATCGACCACCTGGCGGAAGGCTTGCACCACCGCCGGGTCGTAGCGCTTGCCGGCGCCGTCCAGCAGCAGCGACTTGGCTTCCTCCGGCCGCAGGTGGCGCTGCACCAGGGCGCCCTGCTGCAGGTTGTAGTAGTCGGCCGCCAGCGCCAGGATGCGGGCGCCGATCGGGATGGCGAACCCCAGCTGGCGGTCGGGGAAGCCCTGGCCGTCGAAGCGCTCCAGCTGGTGGCGCACGATGGCGGCGGTGCCGGCCAGGTCGGCCAGCGGCATCAGCAGGTGCTCGGCGTGCAGCGGATGCTTGCGGTACTGCGCCAGCGCCTCGCCTTGCAGCGCGGTGACCGGCGTGCGCAGCGCCTCGTCGGAAAAGCCGATGCGGCCCAGGTCGTGCAGCAGGGCGGCGATGAAGACGTCCTGCACCTCCTGCGGCTCGAGCTGGAGCTGGACGGCGATGCGGCGCGCCAGCTCCGCCACCTGGCGCGCATGGCCGGGCACGCTGCTGCCGCGCATTTCCGCGATGCTGGAGAGGATCTTGATGGTGGTCAGGAAGTTGGCCTTGAGCTGGCGCGTGCGCTCCTCGACCTTCTGTTCCAGGCTGGCGTTCAGGCGCCGCAGTTCCTCGTTCTGCTGGCGCGTGAGCGCTTCCAGGCGCAGCTTCTCCTGTTCCAGCGCATGCCGTTCCAGCGCGTGGCGCACGATCAGCAGCAGGTCGCTGTCGTCCCACGGCTTGGTGATGTAGCGGTAGATCTCGCCGCAGTTGATGGCGTCCTGGATCGACTGCACGTCGGAATAGCCGGTCAGCAGCAGGCGCACGGTGCCGGGCCAGCGCTCGCGCACCTGGGCCAGGAAGCGCGCGCCATCCATTTCCGGCATGCGCATGTCGGAAATCACCAGGTCCACCGGCTGCTGCGCCAGCAGTTGCAGGCCCTCGGCGCCGCTGTCGGCGGTCAGCACCTGGTAGCCCTTGCCGCGCAGCAGGCGGCGCAGGGCGGACAGGATGTTCGGTTCGTCGTCGACGCACAGGATGGTCATCATGGCTTGGCTTCCTTTTCCTCATGGGCGGGGCGGCGCCGCGGCAGCGTGACGCGGAATGTCGTGCCCCGGCCGAGCGCGGATTCGACGTCGATGCGGCCCTGGTGCTTTTGCACGATGCCGTAGGACAGTGAGAGCCCGAGGCCGGTGCCCTTGCCGACTTCCTTGGTGGTGAAGAAGGGGTCGAAGATGCGGTCCAGGTGTTCCGGCGCGATGCCGCAGCCGTTGTCGCCCACGCTGAACCAGACATGCTCGCCGTCGCAGCCGGTGCGCAGCTCGATGCGGCCGCGCATCGGGCCGATGGCGTGCGCCGCGTTGACCAGCAGGTTCATCGCCACCTGGTTGATCTGCAGCGGCAGGCATTCGATGTCGGGAATCTCGGCATAGGCGCGCACCACCTCGGCCTTGTACTTGATTTCGTTGGCGACGATGTTCAGGGTGGAGTCGAGGCCCTGGCGCAGGTCGGCCCAGACCCATTCCTGCGCGCTGTCGACGCGCGAGAAGTCCTTCAGGTCCTGCACGATATGGCGCACGCGCACGATGCCTTCCTTCGACTCCTGCATCAGGGTGGGGATGTCCTGCCGCAGGAAGTCGAGTTCCACCTGCTCGCGCAGGGCACGCAGGCGCGCCGCCAGCGCCGGGTCGGCCAGCGCGGCTTCGGCCTGCTGGTAGGCGTCGAGCATGGCGAACAGGCTGTCGAGGTAGCCTTGCAGGGTGCCGAAGTTGGAAAAGATATAGCCGATCGGGTTGTTGATTTCGTGCGCCACGCCGGCTGCCAGCTGGCCGATGGAGGCCAGCTTGTCGGCCTGCACCAGCTGCTGCTGGGTGCGCGTGAGCTGGGCCGTGCGCTGGCGCACGGTCTGTTCCAGCCGGTCGTGCGCCTGGCGCAGCGCGTTCTCCGCCACGCGCCGCTCGGTCACGTCGCGCAGGCTCTGGATCGCCCCCACCAGGCGGCCGTCGCGGCCGCGCAGCGGCGCCGCCGTCAACTGCAGCCAGTGGCCGGCGGCGCCGATATTGGGGAAGAAGTCTTCCTCCTCGTAGGCGCCGTCGATCAGGGTGGAGGCCTGGTACTTGTCGCGGAAATGGCGGTCGGTGGCGGGATCGACGGCATCCACGATCAGGTCGGCCAGCAGGGCGCGCGGGCGCGGGTAAAAGGCGCGCCAGTGCTGGCGCGTGCCCACCATTTCCTGCGTGCTCCAGCCCAGCAGGTGCTCGCACGCCTTGTTCCAGTGGGTGATGACATGGCCGCAGTCGATGACGAAAGTGGCGACAGGGTGCCCGTCCAGCAGCTCCGACAGGGCCACGGCGGCTTGCTCGACCGTCCTTTCATTGTAGAAGCTACTCATGTCAAAGTGGCATCTGTTTGCGGGCCAATCGATTATACGGCTGGAAAGGAAAATCGTGCGTGTGCGGCATTTAACTGTCGCCAGGCGGCAGCTTGGGCAGGCTGGTGCTTTTGAGGAGAACGCCATGGCCAACATCATTGCCGGACATTTCCAGACGCAGGACGAATGCGCGCGCATGTGCGACGCGCTGCAGGCGGCCGGCTTTGCCGCCGACACTGTCACCACCTTTTACGCCAACCCGCCCGGGCAGCATGCCGTGATCCCGACCGGCGGCGACCGCATCGCGTCGCCCGGGGCGCAGGATACGCCGGAAGGCCTGGCCAAGGGTGAAGTCACCGGTGCCGCGGTCGGCGCCGCGCTGGGGGCGGCCACCATTCCGCTGACCGGGCCGGTGGGGCCGGTGCTGGGCGGCCTGGTCGGGGCCCACGTCGGTTCGCTGTACAGTTTTTCCGAGTTGAAGGAAAAGGATGAATCGGGGCCGCCGCCGCGCCAGGCCGGCATGCTGGTGGCCGTGGCGGCGGACGGCGAGGACGCCGCGCGCGCCATCGAGCTGATGCGCCGGCATGGCGCGCAGCAGGTCGAGCGCGCCGAGGGGACGATCGAGGGCGGCGACTGGAAGGATTTCAATCCCTTGTCAGTGCCACAATACGTGTAAGCCTGCCTGTTGCGGAATGCAAACGCCCCTTTTGCGAAAAGTAATTTCCGCTATGATAGTTGCTACAATAAAAGCAGCAAACATGCGTCCGACTAGACGTGGATCATGACCACGGCGCGCCGTCCAGTACATCATCTGCCACAAGAAGCGATCGCTTTGTTTTGAGGGGGAGAGCGTCAATGACACAGGCATGGGTAGTACTCTCGCGGCCAGACCGCCGCGATATTTCGGCGCCGACCGAAGCCCAACTGGTGGCGGCACTGGCGGATGTCTACGGCGGCAAGATCCATGCACCCGATGGCTTGCCGGGCAGCGCGACCTTGAAGTTCGGCTATGACGACGGCCTGATGTACCAGGTCGAAGTCGGCCAGGACGGCGCCGTGCGCTATGAGGAATGGTCGGACCGCGACTGCGAGATCGCGCTCGCCTCGCCGCGCCATATGAGCTGCAAGCAGGAAGATGCGCTGCAGATCTGGAAGTGGCTGGCGCAACGCCAGGTGGCCAAGATCCGCAACCAGGCCTGGATGTCGGACGATTGAGGCGACGCCTAGTGCGACATCAATAGCGGCAGCGTCGTGCTGTCCAGCACGCTGCGCGTGACGCCACCCACCAGCGTCTCGCGCAGGCGCGAATGGCCGTAAGCCCCCATCACCAGCAAATCGCAATCGCGCTCGGCCGCCAGCGCCAGGAGCTGGCTGCCGACGTCGCCGCCGCGCTTGAGCAGGCCCTGGCGTTCGCCCTGGCCCAGCGCCACCGTGGCATGCACGCCATGGCGCTCCAGCCAGGCCACGATATCGGCCCCGGGCGGATCGCCAAAGACGCCGGGCCGCGCCGCGGCATCGATGATGGCCAGCGTCACGCTGTCGGCGCGGCGCAGCAGGGGCAGGGCGTCCTGCAGCGCGCGCCCGGCTTCGCGGCTGGCGTTCCAGGCCGCCAGGATGTGGCGCGCCGGCGCCGGCCCGCCGCTGCTGGCCACGCCGTCGCGCGTGACGGCGATGGTGGCCGAGGTGCGGGCCGCCAGCGGCAGCACGATGACCGGCTTGCCGCTGGCCGCCAGCACGTCGGCCGGCACGTCGGGGCCGCGCTGGCGCGGGTCGAGCTGGCCGAGAATGACCAGGTCGGCGTGCCGCGCCATCAGGCTCAGACCGGCACTGGCCTCATCGTCCAGCACGCGCTGCTCGAACGATTGCACGCCCATGGCCTGCAGGCGCGGCGCGAATTCGGCCAGGGCGCGGGCGGCGCGCGCGCGCAGGATGTCGAGGTGGCGCGCCAGGTGGGGATCGTCCTCGTCCACCGTTTCGTTCTGGTACAGGAAGCGCGAGATGCCGGTGGTGGCCACGCCGATCACGTGCGCGCCTTCCTGCAACGCCAGTTCCCCCGCCAGCAGGATGCGCGCCGCGCTGTGCGGCGCTTCATCGACATGCACGAGGATAGTCTTGTAAGCCATAGTGCCTCCTTGGCGCCTCAGCGCAGGGCGGCCGTCGCTTTCTCCAGCCGGGTCTGGCAGGCGATGCACAGCGGGGCTTCCGGGCGGGCATTCAGGCGGGAGAAGGGGATTTCATTGCCGCAGTTATCGCACAAGCCGTAGCTGCCGTCGTCGATCTTGGCCAGGGCGTGCCGCACACTGCTGAGCTGGGCCTGCTTGTGCTCGTCGGCCTCCAGCTCGAGCTGGTTCAGGGTGCGGTTGCTGGCGCTGTCAGCCGGCGAGGTTTCGATTTCCTCCACCGCCGGCACGCGCGCCAGCTCGCCGTCCATGCGGCCGGCCAGCTGCTGCAGCAACGTGAGTTTGCGTTGCTCCAGTGCGGCTTGCAAAGATGCAAGCTGTTCGCGCGACAGGCCCATGACGGTCTCCACGAAGTCATTGTTCGGAAGACCATTGTATGCCTGCTACGGCATTTACGCACTCCCGTGTGGCTGGCGTGCGGCCAGTTGCTTTTTCAGGCTCTCCAGCGGCGCCACCAGGTTTTCCGGGCGCGCCGCCGCGATGGCCGCCGCCACCGCCAGCAGGTCGGCGCTGATGCCGGCCAGCTCCTTGACGCGCTCGATGCGGCGGATGGTGGCGCGCGCCTCGGCCGCCAGGCGCAGCAGTTCCTCCAGCGTGACCCCCATGCCCTCCAGCGTATGGCTGGCCGCGTCCACATACAGGCTGTTGGCTTGCTGGCGCAGCGCCACCTCGTTTTCAAACAGGGCCTGTGCCGCGCCGTGCGTGAGCGGGCTGGCGCCGCCCAGGCCATTGTTGCCGACCAGCCGCTGCTGCTGGCGGATGCCGCGCATGATGCGTGCGTGCAGTTCATCGGCGCTGGCCGACAGGCTGTCGGCCAGGCGCTCCAGGTCATGCGGCAGGGTGGCGGTCAGGCTCATGGTTGGGCTCCTTGCAAGGTGGCGGACGGTTGGGGATCGAGGCCCTGGTAGAGGGCGGCGTGGCGCTCGCGCATGGCGTCGATATGCTGGGCGGCCAGGGTGTGGCGCAGGCCGAGCAGGCGGTATTCGCGCACCTTTTCCTGCTGGTGGGCGCGCGCCAGCGCCGCCAGCAGGCGGTCGCGCGGCGCATCGGCGTAGGGGATTTCCACCTCCAGCATGCCAAGCACGATGCGCTGCTCGTTATCGTGGTTCTTGTTGAAGTAGCGCAGCAAGGTGTGCATGGCGTCCAGCGTGCCCTGCAGCGGCTCATAGCCCTCGCGCAGCATGGCTTGCACCGCCTGGTCCTGGCTGCGCCCCATGCTGGCGCGCAGCAGCAGGCGCACCAGGCCGGAATAGGCATTCACATGGCGGTCGCTCAGGCCGGTTTCCGGCCAGGCCTTGATGCCCTCGGCCAGCTGCTTGACCTGGTCGCCGTACTCGAAGGCATCGCCGCCGGCCAGGGCGCCCAGCGCGCGCAGGTAGATGCTGGCGGCGCTGTGCAGGGCAATGAAGTCGGGGTAGGCATCGCGCCGCTTGCGGTCGATCACTTCTTCACGCTGGGCCGCGGCGCTGCCCAGGTAGGGTTGTTCGCGCTGGTAAGTGTCGCGGAAGCGCTGGCTCAGGTCGCTGAAGGCCGCCAGTTTCGGCGCATCATCGGCCAGGGAGCGCACTTCCTTCAGGCGCGGATTGCTGGCGCAGGCGGCCAGCAGCAGGCACAACAGTAAGCACAGGTAGCGTTTCATGATGGTCTCCTCGGGCGGCAAGGACCATCTTGCGCCATGGCGCGGCCGGCGCGTTTGCGCCAACGCAAAGATCAGGCGGGAAGGTAGGGCGCCAGCCAGCCCAGGCTGGCGTCGGTGCGCGTGCGCGGGTGGTATTCGCAGCCGATCCAGCCTTCATACCCGAGTTCGTCGAGCAGGCGGAACAGGAAGGGATAATTGATTTCCCCGGTGCCCGGCTCGTGCCGGCCCGGCGTATCGGCCAGTTGCAGGTGGCGGATATGGGGCAGGCAGGCGCGCAGGGTGTTGGCCAGTTCGCCCTCCATGCGCTGCATATGGTAGATGTCGTACTGCAGGAACAGGTTGGGGCGGGCCGCCTCGGCCAGGATGTCCAGCGCCTGGCGGCTATGGTTCAGGAAGTAGCCCGGCATGTCGAAATGGTTGATCGGCTCCACCAGCACCTCGACCCCGAGCGGGGCGAACTGGTCGGCCGCATACTGCAGGGCGCGCACATAGGCCTCGCGCGCCCGTTCCGGCGCCAGGCCGCCCGGCACGATGCCGGCCATGCAATGCACGCGCGGCGTACCGAGTTCGCGCGCATACTCCAGGCCCAGGCCCACGCTGTCCTGGAACTCCTCGAAGCGGCGCGGATCGCAGGCCATGCCGCGCTCACCGGCCTGCCAGTCGCCCGGCGGCAGGTTATGCAGCACCAGTTGCAACTGGTGGCGCTGCAAGCGCTCCCGGATGTCATCCGCATCAAACGCATAAGGAAAGAGGAATTCCACGCCCAGGAAACCGGCCGCCCGCGCCAAGCCGAAGCGCTCGATAAACGGCGCCTCGGTAAACAGCATCGACAGGTTGGCAGCGAATCTAGGCATGCCGCCAAGTATAAATGTCCACCCCGGGGTCAGGAAAGAAAGTGGACATTTTTTTCGCAGCAGCAAGAAATGTCCACTTTTGTTCCTGACCCCAGGGTGGACATGGTTGCTTAGCGGGTGCGCTGGCGGGGGGCGTTGGCGTTGCCGCCCGGGCGGGCGTCGCGGCGGATGCCGGATGGGGCGGCGCCGCGCGGGGCGCCGTCGCGGTTGCCGTTGGCGGCGACGCGTGGCTTGCCCTGGCCGTTCTGGCTGCGGTTGCCGCCGCCGTTGCCATTGCCGCCGCCGGCGCCCTGGCGCGGTGGGCGGTTCTGGTGGCGGCCGACGCCGCTGCGCAGCTGGATCGGCTGCGGCTTGGCGTTCGGGTCCGGCTCGAAACCGGGGATCACTTCACGCGGCAGGGTCTGCTTGATCAGGCGTTCAATATCGCGCAGCATGATGTGCTCGTCGACGCATACCAGCGACACGGCTTCGCCCTTGGCGCCGGCGCGGCCGGTGCGGCCAATGCGGTGCACGTAGTCTTCCGGCACATTGGGCAGATCGTAGTTGACCACGTGCGGCAGCTGGTCGATGTCGATGCCGCGCGCGGCGATGTCGGTCGCCACCAGGCATTGCAGGGTGCCGTCCTTGAACTCGGCCAGGGCGCGGGTGCGCGCGGTCTGGCTCTTGTTGCCGTGGATGGCCATGGCTTTCACGCCATCCTTGCCCAGCTGTTCGACCAGCTTGTTGGCGCCGTGCTTGGTGCGGGTGAAGACCAGTACCTGGGTCCAGTTGTTGCTGCGGATCAGGTGCGACAGCATTGGGTGCTTCTTGTCGCGGTCGACCGGGTGGATTTTTTGCGAAATGATTTCCACCGTCGAATTGCGGCGCGCCACTTCGATGGTTTTCGGGTTGTCCAGCAGGCCGTCGGCCAGGGCCTTGATCTCGTCCGAGAAGGTGGCCGAGAACAGCAGGTTCTGGCGCTTGGGCGGCAGGGCTGCCAGCACTTTGCGGATGTCGCGGATGAAGCCCATGTCGAGCATGCGGTCGGCTTCGTCCAGCACCAGGATTTCAATCTTGTCCAGGTTGACCGTGCCTTGCTGCATGTGGTCCAGCAGTCGGCCCGGGGTGGCGACCAGGATGTCGACGCCGTGCTTGAGCAGCTTGATCTGCGGGTTGATGCTGACGCCGCCAAAGATCACGGCCGAATTGAGCTTGGTGTGCTTGCCGTAAGTCTTGACGCTTTCTTCCACCTGGGCCGCCAGTTCGCGGGTCGGGGTCAGCACCAGGGCGCGGATGGCGCGCGGGGCGGTATTGTTGGCCAGCTTGCTGCCCACGGCGTCGGTCGACAGGCGGTGCAGCACAGGCAGGGTGAAGCCGGCCGTCTTGCCGGTGCCGGTCTGGGCGCCGGCCAGCAGGTCGCCGCCATTCAACACGGCGGGAATGGCCTGGCTTTGGATCGGAGTAGGGGCTGTATAGCCGGTTTCGGCTACCGCGCGCACGATGGCATCAGACAGGCCGAGATCGGAAAAAGACATAGATGTGATTATTCTGTAAATTTTATGAAAATTATTGCCGTACGGAAACCTCGGCGCTAGCGGAAGTATAGCAGTAAAGTTTTGTGCCTTGACGCACAGCAACAATAAAAAAGGCCCCGCAGGGCCTCTTTTGTAGTGAATCTGGGCTTAACTTTATGCAAACTCTGCCAACAGGCCAACCATTTGGCCGAAGATTTTCGGCGAGCCGGCGATGATGTGGCCGGTGTTCATGTAGTTCGATTCACCGTTGAATTCGCCGGCGATGCCGCCCGCTTCGGTCACCAGCAGGGCGCCGGCCGCGATGTCCCACGGCTTCAGGTTTTTTTCGTAGTAGCCGTCCAGGCGGCCGCAGGCAACGTAGGCCAGGTCCAGGGCGGCGGAGCCGGCGCGGCGGATGCCGTGCGAGCGCTCGGCCATGATGGTGAACATCTTGGCGAATTCGGCGATCGCAGCCGGCGAGCCTGGCTTGTAGCCGGACGCCAGCAGAGCGCCGCTGATGCGGTCCAGCTTGTTGACGCGGATGCGCTTCTCGTTCAGGTAGGCGCCGGCGCCCTTGGTGGCGGTGAACAGGTCGTTGTGTACCGGGTCGTACACCACGGCCTGGGTCACCACGCCTTTTTGCTGCAGGGCGATGGAGATGGCGTACTGTGGGAAGCCGTGCATGAAGTTGGTGGTGCCGTCCAGTGGATCGATGATCCACACGTATTCGCTCTCGTCATTTACGGTGCCGGTGATGCCCGATTCTTCGGCATAGATGGCATGGTCGGGGTAGGCCTTCAGCAGCACTTCGATGATGGCCTGTTCCGCGGCCTGGTCGACGTCGGTGACGAAATCGTTATGTTGCTTTTCAGTTACGTTGACGCGGTCCAGGTCGAAGGAGGCGCGGTTGATCACAGCGGCGCCACGGCGCGCGGCCTTGATGGCCGTATTCAGCATTGGGTGCATACTAGCTTCCGTAAAATAGCCATTGCCGCCCACGGAAACGCTTCGCGCATCCGGCAGCGGAAATGATGACAAGATTGAAAAAGAGCGGCGCGTTGTGCCGGCGGAGTAAAATGCACGCCCAACGCAGAATCCCGCGATTATAAATGAAGCAGACCGAATCCGCATCCTCCGCCTTCCACCGCCTGCGCATCGTGCTGGTCGAGACCAGTCGCCCGGGCAATATCGGCTCGGTGGCGCGCGCCATGAAAACCATGGGTTTTTCCGACCTGGTGCTGGTCAACCCGCGCTTTGAGGGCGCCTGCGAACACGAGGAGGCGGTGGCCTTCGCCTCCGGCGCGCAGGACATCCTGGCCGGCGCGCGCGTGGTCGGTTCGATGGCGGAGGCACTGGAAGGCATCAACTTCACGGCAGCCGTGTCGGCACGCCTGCGCGAGTTCTCGCCGCCGGTGGTGACGCCGCGCGAATTCGCCGGGCAGCTGGTGGCGGGCGGCGAACTGCACGCCGCGCTGATCTTTGGCAACGAGCGCTTCGGCCTGCCCAATGAGATTGTGGAGCCATGCAATGTGCTGGTGAACATCCCGGCCAACCCCGACTACTCCTCGCTCAACCTGGCGCAGGCGGCGCAGGTGCTGGTGTACGAATGCCGCATGGCGGCGCTGGACGGCCAGCGCGCCGCCAGCCCGGTCGGCTTCCACGGCGAGGCGGCCAGTGCGGCGGCGGTGGAAGGCATGTACCAGCACCTGGAGCAGGCGCTGGTCGAGATCGGCTTCCTCGACGCCAACAACCCGCGCAAGCTGATGCCGCGCCTGAAGCGCATGTTTGCGCGTGCCGGGCTGGAGACGGAAGAAGTCAACATCCTGCGCGGCATCGCGCGCCAGATGACGGCCAAGGCCCCGCCCAGCCGCAAGGATTCGCGCTTTCGCTCTAGCCGCAGCCCGGCGCCAACCTTAGAAACCACCTTAAACCAACCAAATGTCCACTTCGGGGTCAGGAACAAAGGTGGACAAATGTCCACCTTTGTTCCTGACCCCGAAGTGGACAAATGAGGGGAGACACGATGCAACGCAGGACTTTTTTGAAGGCGGGGCTGCTGGGCGGCCTGGCGCTGGCGGCGGGCGGGGCGGCTTATCGGCATTTCCGGCCGGCGCCACTGCAGCGCTTCGGGCTGGATGAGCAGGGCCGCCTCATGCTGGCGGCGCTGATACCGGCCATTACCGGCCTGCAGCCGGCGCCGCCGGCGCTGGCGGCGGGGATCGAGCGGGTGGCGGCGGCGATCGCGGCGTTGCCGCTGTCCATGCAGAAGGAAATCAGCGACCTGTTCGGCTTGCTGGCCATGGCGCCTACGCGGCGCCTGCTGGCGGGCGTGCCGGCCTGGCAGGAGGCGTCGCCGGCACAGGTGGCGGCTTTCCTGCAAAACTGGCGCACGCACCGCACCGAAATGCTGCAGACGGCTTACCATGGCCTGCATGACCTGGTGCTGGGCGGCTGGTATGCCGATCCTGCCACCTGGGTGGGAACCGGCTATAACGGTCCGATGAAGGAGCTGAGCGCATGAGCAGCCCGATTCCAGATCCGATCCAGGCTGGCATCGCGGCCGGCTGGCAAGTCATCGATGCGTCCACCCTGCAGCAGGACCGCAGCTTCGATGCCGACGTGGTGATCGTCGGCACCGGCGCGGGCGGCGGCGTGACGGCGGAAATTCTGGCCAATGCCGGCCTGAAAGTGCTGATGGTGGAGGAGGGCGCGCTGAAATCGTCGAAGGATTTCAAGATGCGCGAGGCCGATGCCTATCCCGCCCTGTACCAGGATTCGGCAGCGCGCAAGACGGCCGACAAGGCCATTAACATCCTGCAGGGCCGCACTGTCGGCGGCTCGACCACGGTGAACTGGACCTCCAGCTTCCGCACCCCGCCCGATACGCTGGCATGGTGGCAGTCCCGATACGGCTTGAAGGATTACAGCGTGGAGGCGCTGGCGCCCTGGTTCCAGAAAATGGAGGAGCGCCTGCACATCAGTGACTGGCCGACCCCGCCCAACGAAAACAACGACTTGCTGCGGCGCGGCGCGCAGAAGCTGGGCATTTCGACGGCCCTGATCCGGCGCAACGTCAACGGCTGCTGGAACCTCGGCTACTGCGGCATGGGCTGCCCGACCAATGCCAAGCAATCGATGCTGGTCACCACCATCCCCGCCGCGCTGGAAAAGGGCGCCGTGCTGCTGACGCGGGCGCGCGCCGAACGCTTTACCTTGGCCGGCGGCCAGGCCACGGCGCTGGAGTGCGCGGCGCTGACGACCGACGGCCTGGAGGCGAGCGGCCGCCGCCTGACGCTGAAAGCGCGCCACTTCGTGGTGGCGGGCGGCGCCATCAATTCGCCGGCGCTGCTGCTGCGGTCCGGCGCCCCCGATCCTTACCAGGTGCTGGGCCGGCGCACCTTCCTGCACCCGGTGGTGCTGTCGATCGGCGCCTACGCGCAGCCGGTGGAGGCGTTCAGCGGCGCGCCGCAGACGGTGTATTCGGACCATTTCCTGCACACGCAGGCGGTCGATGGGCCGATGGGCTACAAGCTGGAAGTGGGGCCGCTGCATCCGGTCCTGGCTGGCACCACGGTGTCGGCCTTCGGTCCGGCGCACGCCAGCCTGATGGGGCGCTTTGCCCACATCCAGGGCATGCTGGCGCTGCTGCGCGACGGCTTCCATGCCGAATCGGAGGGCGGCCGCGTGACCGTGCATGGCGACGGTTCGCCGCGCCTCGACTACCCGCTCACGCCGTACTTCTGGGATGGCGCGCGGCGCGCGCTGCTGACCATGGCCGAAATCCAGTTCGCCGCCGGCGCCGAGGGCGTGCGCCCGGTGCACGAGCTGGTGGACCAGCCCTACAAGGATTGGCGCGAGGCGCAGCAAGCCATTGCCGCGCTGCCGATGCAAAAGCTGCTGACGCGCGTGGTCTCGGCGCACGTGATGGGCGGCTGCGCCATGAGCGGCGACGCGGTGACCGGCGTGGTGGCGCCGGACGGGCGATATCGCGGCATCAGCAACCTGTCGGTGCACGACGGTTCGCTGTTCCCGACTTCCATCGGCGCCAACCCGCAGCTGTCGATTTACGGCATCACGGCCAGGCTGGCGAGCGGCCTGGCGCAACGCCTGGGCGGCAAAACCTGAGGGGATGACCAGTGGTTAAGCGCATGCTGTTACTTGTAATGGCTTTGCAAGTGACCGTTGCTGGCGCGCTTGCCTGGCTGCTGGCGCGCCTGGTGCCGGCCGATGTGGCCCTGCTGCTGGCGGCAGGCGTTGTACTGTTGGTACGCATGGCCATCTCCGCCAATAACTTCCGCATGGCGGCGCGGCCGGTGCCGGCGGAGGCGCAACTGGGCTGGCTGCAGCGTTTGCAACTGTTCTTTAACGAGTTCAGGTCGACCATGGCGGTGACCTCATGGCATATGCTGCGCCACCAGCCGCGCCTGCACCTGGCCAGTGCACCGCGCGGCCTGCCGGTGCTGCTGGTGCACGGCTATGGCGCCAATGGCGGTTTCTGGGTGCACCTGGCACGGCAGCTGGAGGCGCAGGGCTTCAGCCACGCCACGGTGGACCTGGAGCCGGTGTTTGGCGATATCGAAGACTATGCGCTGCAGCTGGAGCAGGCGGTGCAGGCGCTGCTGGCGGCCAGCGGCAGCGCCAGGCTGGTGATCGTGGCGCACAGCATGGGCGGCCTGGTGGCGCGCGCCTGGCTGCGCCGTTTCGGGGCGGCGCGCGTGGCGCGCATCATCACGCTCGGCACGCCGCACCATGGCACAGACCTGGCGCATATGGGCCTGGGCGACAATGCGCGCCAGATGCGGCGCGACGCGGAATGGCTGGCGCAGCTCGATGCGGACGACCGCGGGCAGCGCAGCCTGTTCACTTCCATTTACTCCTACCACGACAACATCATCGCGCCCCAGGATTCCTGCCATTTGCCCGGCGCGCGCAACATCGCGCTGCACGGCATCGGCCATGTCGCCCTGGGCCGCCATCCCGATATCGCCAAGCACATTCTTGCGGAGATTATGGCGATCACTTAGACTGTCTTGAGGCTAAGCAAGAAGCGCTGCTGCACGGGATGTGAAATTCAGTGAGTTTCATTCAGAAAGCAGGACGATGGCGACAGACTGCAGCAAGACAGATCACGCGGGAGCCCCGGACGCCATAGCGTGCTTCGGCAGCCTGCTCGAATCCATGCCGGACGCAATCCTGGTGGCGAATGTCCACGAGCCGGCCAGCCTGCGGCCAGGCGGCGCGGCCGATAGCGGCCGGCGCCAGGACCGCACCGAACCCCAGGCTAAAGCGCGCCGCAGCACCATGCCAGGCGCACAAGGGGCGCGGCCGAACGGCACGGTGCGGCGGCACTTCCCGATGAACCGTGCGCGTGGCGCGCTGAAGTCCACCGAGCGCGGCGCGATCAATACCGCCCCGGGGCGTGCTGGCCTGGCGTGCCAGCCGGTGGTGGCCGCGGTACAGAACGGACTGAAACGCTGTTTCGACAATCCTGGCGGCGGCAGCATTTTTGTGCTGTCACTGCCCGTGGAATAGCGGATACTAGAGGCGACACAGCGACAGGAGTACCAATGTCAGCACGCATCCTGATTATCGAAGACAACCCTACCAATATGGAGCTGATGGTGTACCTGCTCCGCGCGTTTGGCTACCAGCCGCTGCTCGCCCACAACGGCGAGGAGGGCGTGGCGGCGGCGCGGCGCGAGGTGCCCGACCTGATCATCTGCGATGTCCACCTGCCCAAGCTCGATGGCTATGGCGTGGTGGCGCAGCTGAAGCAGGAGCCGGCCCTGAAAGACATCCCGACGCTGGCGGTGACCGCGCTGGCCATGGTCGGCGACCGCGAAAAGCTGCTGGCCGCCGGCTTCGACGGCTATATCGGCAAACCGATCGAACCCGATACCTTTGTGGCCCAGATCGAGTCTTTTTTGCCGGGGGAGATGTCGCCCCGTAACGAGAACGACATCGCGACGATCCTGATCGTCGACGACCATGTGCTTAACCGGGAGTTCTTGATGACGCTTCTCGGCTACAGCGGCCACCGCCTGCTGGAAGCCTCCAGCGGCATCGAGGGCTTGAAGGTGATGGAGAGCGAGAAGCCGGACCTGGTGATCTCGGATATCCTGATGCCGAACATGGATGGCTACGAATTCGTCAACCGCATCCGCAGCAAGCCCGAGCTGGCGCAGGTGCCGATCATCTTTTACACCGCCACCTACCGCGAGCGCGAGGCGATGGCGGTGGCCGAGGCGTGCGGTGTGCGCTGGGTGCTGCCCAAACCGTCCGATCCCGACGTGATCCTGAAAACAGTGCACCAGGCGCTGGGCATGCAGGCCCAGGACGAGGTGCTGCCGGCCTTCGCCCCCGAGCCGCCCAGCCAGGGCAGGCTGTTCGACATCGAGCACAAGGTGGCCAAGTACATCGACGAAGTGGAGTCGAGCAGCCAGCTGATCACCCGCATCGCCAACAACGGCGAAGCACAGGAGACCGAGCCGGAACACCTGAACCAGATGACCGAGCGCCTGTCGCGCTCCCTCTCCAGCCTGCAGGCCGTGAGCCTGCGCCTGACGGCGCTGATCGAGCTGGGGATTGAACTGGGCGCCGAGCGCGATGCGCAGGCGCTGGTGGAAATCGGCGTGCGGGTGGCGCAGAACATTTGCGTCTCGCGCTTTGCCTGCATCGGCGTGCTGGAACAGGAAGCGCAGGAAGCGAGCTTTTTCGCCTCGTGCGGCGTGGGCGAGCAGGCGCAGGTGGTAGCGTCCCAGCCGCGCGCCGGCATCCTGGACAGCCTGCTGAAACAGCGCCAGCCGGTGCGCATGAGCCGCCTGGGCGGCGACCCGCGCGAAATCGGGCTGCCGGCCGCGCATCCGCCGATCCACTCCTTCCTTGGCGTGCCGATCGCGTCGCGCGAGCGGGTGCACGGCTGGCTGTACCTGGTGGATAAACTGGGTTCCGACGAATTCAACGAAGTGGACGAACGGGTGGCGGTGACGGTGGCGGCGCAGATCTCGGTCGCTTACGAGAACCTGCTGCTGTATGAGGAGATCCGGCGTCACCACGCCCAGCTGCAGCTGGACATGAATGCGCGCATCCGCCTGGACGAGGACTTGCGCCGCTTCCGCCTCGCCATGGATGCGACGGCGGACGCCATCTTCCTGGTCGACCGCGCCAACAGCTGCTTCATCGACGTCAACGTGACCGCCTGCCGCATGCTGGGCTTCTCGCGCGAGGATTTCCTGAAAGTGGGGCCGGAGCGCGCGCCGGATGCCGCCCTGCAGCCGTTGCAGGATCTGTACGACAAGCTGCTGGCGGGCGACCAGAGCGGGGCGATGGCGGAGCTGCTGCTCGAATGCAAGGATGGCGCGCCGCTGTCGGTGGAGGTGCAGCGCCGCACGCTGCGTTCGGGCCAGAACTGGATCCTGGTGGCGGTGGCGCGCGACATCACGGAGCGCAAGGAGGCCGAGCGGCGCCTGCTCAAGCTGGCCCACTTCGACACCCTGACCGGGCTGCCCAACCGCAGCCAGTTCTACGACTCGCTGACCCTGTCGCTCAAGCAGGCGGCCGAACATGGCTGGGCGCTGGCGGTGCTGTTCCTCGACATGGACCGCTTCAAGAACATCAACGATACGCTGGGCCATACCATTGGCGACGAGCTGCTGCGCCAGTTCTCCAGCCGCCTGGTGGAATGCCTGCGCGTGCGCGATACCATCGGCCGCTTCGGCGGCGACGAGTTTGCCGCCATCCTGATGCTGCCGGAAGGGGCGCAGAACGCCATTGCGGTGGTGGACAAGATCCGCGAGGCGATGCGCCAGCCCTTCGACCTGAAGGGGCACGAGGTGACCGTGACCGCCAGCATCGGCATTTCGGTCTTTCCGGAGGATGGCAGCGATCCGGACACCCTGATCCAGTACGCCGATACGGCGATGTACCGCGCCAAGGAGGCGGGGCGCGACGCCTTCCGCTTCTTCACGGCGGAGATGAATGCGCAATCGCTGGCGCGCCTGGATATGGAAAACGCGCTGCGGCGCGCCATCGACAATAATGAATTCGTGCTGTTCTACCAGCCCAAGGTGCACATCGCCACCGGCCGCATCAGCGGCGCCGAAGTGCTGCTGCGCTGGAACCGGCCGGGGCACGGCATGGTGTCGCCGGCGCTGTTCATCCCGCTGCTTGAGGAAACCGGCTTGATCGTGCGCGTTGGCACCTGGGTGCTGCAGGAGTCTTGCCGCAAGATCGCCGAATGGGGCAAGAGCGGGGTGGGGGCGGTGCATTTGTCGGTCAACGTGTCCGGCATCCAGTTCTTCGTCGGCGGCCTGGAAGAGGAGGTGATGCGCGCCATCAAGGAGAACGATATCGCGCCCGAGCTGCTGGAGCTGGAGCTGACCGAAAGCTCGCTGATGTCGAATGCGGAGGAAACCATCACGGTGCTGCAGAACCTGAAGGCGCTGGGGGTGAAGATTTCGATCGACGATTTCGGCACCGGCTATTCCTCGCTGGCCTACCTGAAGCGCTTCCCGATCGACAAGCTGAAGATCGATATCGCCTTCGTGCGCGAGGTGACCAGCAACCCGGACGATGCGGCCATTGTGCTGGCCATTATCAATATGGCGCACAGCCTGAAACTGAAGGTGATTGCGGAAGGGGTGGAGAAGGATGCCCAGCTGTCCTACCTGCGGCGCCACGACTGCGACGAGATGCAGGGGTATTACTTCAGCCGTCCCTTGCAGGAGCCGGATTTCGTGCAGATGCTGCGCGAAGGGCGGCACCTGCAGGCCCCGACCGATGAGAACATCCTGGATCAGCAAACCTTGCTGATCGTCGACGACGACGCGTTCATGCTCGACGTGCTGAGCGACTTCCTGGCGCAGGACGGCTACCGCATCCTGACCGCGCAGACGGCGGCGGAGGGCTTCGATGTGCTGGCGCGGCACCGGGTGCAGGTGATC
Organism: Pseudoduganella sp.; assembly: GCF_041914865.1. Classification (NCBI taxonomy): domain Bacteria; kingdom Pseudomonadati; phylum Pseudomonadota; class Betaproteobacteria; order Burkholderiales; family Oxalobacteraceae; genus Pseudoduganella; species Pseudoduganella sp. Next base: position 113,302 of record NZ_JAYSCO010000007.1, read on the forward strand.
CTGTGCGACCAGTGCATGCCAATGATGACGGGAACCGAATTCATGGAGCGGGTCAAGAACCTGGCGCCCGATACGTTCCGCATCATGCTCTCGGCTTACGCCGACCTGACGCCGATCATGGCCGCCATCAACCATGGCGCGATTGACCGCTTCTACACCAAGCCGTGGAAGGGTGCGGTGCTGCGCGAGAATATCCGCGAGGGCTTCCGCCTGCATTCGCAGCTGCGCGCGCCGCAGCTGCACTAATCGGGCGCGGTCCGGCCCAGGGCGGCGAAATGCAGCACCCAGCGCCCGGCCGGGGCTTTGACCAACTGCGCGGCCTCCTCGTCGTAGAAGGCGCCGACCGGGCAGGCGCCCAGGCCGCGCGCCACGGCGCCCAGCAGCCAGCGTTCCCCCATCAGGCCGGCCTCCAGGAAGGCCATGCGGTAGCCGCGCGCGCCATGGCGCAGCGCTTGTCCGCTGTCGGCCGATAGCAGCAGCACGACGGCGGCATCGCCGATCACGTCCTGGTCCAGGGCCGCATTGCGGGCCTGCGCGGCGAAGTCGCCCAGCGCCACGGTTTGCAGGGCGTGGCGGGCGGGCAGGTAGCGGTAGATGCCGGGACGGATGCCTTCCACCCGGTTGACCACCAGGTCGGCCTGCAGCGCACCGGACAGCAGGGGCGCTTGCGCCATGTCCTGGAGCATGGCGGCCAGCGCGGGCAGCGGCAGCGGCTGCGTCGTGAAACGGCGCTGGCTGCGGCGCTCAAGGATGGCGCGCGCCAGGTCCATGGCCGCCGGTGCGCCGGGCGGCAGCGCCACTATCGCGCCGGCATCGGCCGGCGGCCGTGCGCCGGGTTGCAGCGCGGGCTGCGGGGCCAGGGAAGTGGCTTCGTGGACGGCGCCTGTCACCCCGAGGTCAAGCGCCGAGGCGGCGGCGCTCGGCGCTGCGCTGCTGGCGGCGCCGCCAGCCTGGCCATTGACTGCGACCACGGCGATGACACCCTCCTGCCTGCCATCCAGCCCGAACATCCGCGCCAGCGCCATTTCATCGAAGAGCAGGGGCAGCGCGGCGTGCGCACCGACGTAGTGCGCTGCCAGCCGGGCGTTCTCCAGCAGGTGGCCGAGGTCGGCCGCGACATAGCGGTAGGCGCGGTTGCGGTATTTGTAGCCGGTGCGCTGGAATACGGCGCCCACCACCAGCAGCAGGTCAGGCGCTTCCTGGCCGGCGCTGGCGGGCAGGTCGCCCAGGCGCGCCAGGCGGTGCGCATCGGCATTGAAGTGGTACAGGCCCGGCTGCAGGCCATCCACGCGGCGCACCTGCAAATAGAGTTCGGCGGGGAACAGGGCGCCCGAAGACGGCGCGGCGCGCAAGGCCAGGCCGCCGCGCCGGGCGGTGATGCCCGCTGTCAGGTGCAGCAGCTGGCCGAGCGCCGCCAGGTCAAGCGGCGCCTGGCCGCGCGCCGCGGCCGGGGCGCGCAGCATTGCGCCCAGCGAGCGGGCGCCATCGATGGCGGGCGCCGCGCGCGGCAGGGCGATCTGGGGCAGGGCCGGATACGACTTGAACGGTGCCGGCTGGCTGCCCCAGTCGACCGGCGGCGCGTGCCCGAACACGGCGCTGCGCGAGGAGCTGGAAGCGGCATGGTACTGCAGTACGGTCTGCACGCCGTCCAGCGGCCCGGCCGCCGGTCCGGGCCCTGCCGGCCCGGCGCCGCGTCCGCCCCAGTGCGCACCGAGGGCAAACGCCAGTGCCAGGGCGCCGGCCACGGCGGCCAGCCGGGCGCTCGGGCGCCATGGCCCTGGGCCTTGCGGCGCGGCTGCGGCGGGGCGCCGCTGGCGCAGCCAGCGCAGGGCGGTGGGCAGGTTGAAGAACAGGTGCAGCGACAGCAGCAGCAAGGTGGCGTAGCCGAACAGGTAATGCCAGTCGAACACCGGCAGCTGCTGGCTGGCGACCCAGAACAGGCCCAGGCCGGCCGTGGTGAGCAGGTAGGCCATCAAGAGCAGGCTGCTGTGCACGTTCAGGGCCAGGCGTGACGGCGCCTTGCCGCGCCAGGCCAGCGCGAGCAGGGCGGCATACACCGCCAACGGCAGCAGCACCCACAGGATTTTCGGCCCCATGCGGCCATTGTAGAACGCATTAGAAGCCCGGTTCTAGAGTGTGCGCCGTACAATGCTATTCAGACAATTACCGGAGCCGCCGCCATGGGTAAGAAGAGCAAATCGTTTGAGGAAAGCGAAGAACGGCTAACCAAGGCAGTCCGCGACTCGGCGCAGGAAATCTGGAAAGCCGGCCTGGGCGCTTTCACCGACCTGCAAAAGCGCGCCCGGGCGGTGGAGGGCGACCGCGCCGGCCACGTGCGCGAAACAGTCGACACCCTGGAAAAAGTGTTTGAGGAGCGTGTGACGCGGGCCCTGCACGCGATCGGTGTGCCGATGCGGCAGGACATCAACGCCCTGATCGAGCGCGTCGAGCAATTGAGCCGCCAGGTGGAGGAATTGCAAGCGGCGGCGAAAAAGCCCGTCAAAAAGGCCACAGCGAAAAAAGCGTAACTTCTGGAAAACTTCTAATAGTGATATCCTTGCAGGGGAATCAATAGAGCTTCCCCTTTTATGCTACAAAAAGCGCCAAGACGAACCCGCGAACGCATCCTGGAACTCTCGCTGCGCTTGTTCAACGAGTTCGGCGAGCCCAATATCACGACCACTGTTATTGCCGAGGAGATGAATATCTCCCCGGGGAACCTCTATTACCATTTCCGGAACAAGGACGACATCGTCAACTCCATCTTTGTCCAGTTCAAGGCCGAGGCGGAGCGCATGCTGCAGGTGCCGAGCGGACGGCGCTCGAATATCGAGGACGTGTGGCTGTACCTGCACCTGATGTTTGAGCTGATCTGGCGCTACCGCTTCTTCTACCGCGACCTGAACGACCTGCTGTCGCGCAACCGCAAGCTGGAACTGGAGTTCAAGGAACTGCTGGCGCACAAGATCAAGGTGGCGCGCAACCTGTGCCTGGACCTGCGCAGCGAAGGTTCGCTGGAAGCGCATGACATGGCGATCGATGCCATGTCGGTCAACATGGTGGTGGTGGCGACCTACTGGCTGTCCTATGAGTACGTGCGCAACCCGCGCAAATACTCCGAGCAGCAGTCGATGGCCGATGCGCTGGCGCGCGGCTGCTACCAGGTCCTGTCCCAGGTCGGCCCTTACCTGCGCGGCGAAACCAGCCTGCTGTTCCAGAAACTGTCCGAAGAATACCTGAAGAAACTCAAATGAAATCGATTTGCGTGTATTGCGGCGCCAATGCCGGCGTCTCCCCGTGCTATGCCGAGCAGGCGCGCGCCCTGGCTGCGGCACTGGTGAAACAGAACCTGTCGCTGGTGTACGGCGGCGGCAACGTGGGCCTGATGGGCGTGATCGCCGACGAAGTGCTGCGCCTGGGCGGCGAAGTGACCGGCGTAATTCCGACCGCACTGGTGGAGCGCGAAGTGGGCCACACCGGCCTGACGCGCCAGTTCATCGTCAAGGACATGCACGAGCGCAAAGCCATGATGGCGCAGCTGGCGGACGGCTTTATCGCCATGCCGGGCGGCATGGGCACGCTGGAAGAACTGTTCGAGATGCTGACCTGGTCGCAGCTTGGCATCCACAACAAGCCGGTCGGCCTGCTGAACGTGGACGGCTTCTACGACAAGCTGGTCGGCTTCATCGACCATGCCCGCGACGAAGGCTTCATCAAGCCGCAGCACGCCGCGCTGGTGCGGGTCGAGGCCGATCCGGCCGCGCTGGTGGAGCGCCTGAAATGAGCGGGCCAAACGCCGACGAGCAGTTGGCGGCGGCCCGCGCGCAGCGCCCCAAACGCCTTGCGCACCGGGCGCTGCTCATGCCGCTCTGGCGCCGCTGGTTCCCGGCACTGGACCGGCTGCCGCTGCCGCAGGCCCACCATGCCGTCAATGTGGCCATGCGCGATGCGATGCGCAAACCCGTGTACGTGCTGAGCGCCGTGGCGCTCTTGGCGGCCATGCTCTATGTGGCGATGTATTACGGCCTGCACCCCGGCATGGGTGGACTGGCGGCGCTGATCGTGTACGGCGTGCAGATGCAGCTGGCTGCCCGGCTGCTGAAGCGCCGGCTACCAGAGCTTCTCGCCGCCTGGGGTGTCGAGGTGGGTGAGGTATAGGCGCAGGTCGAACTCGTACTGGTGGTAGTTCGGTTCCATGTAGGTGCATAGCTTGTAGAAGGCCTTGTCGTGCTGCTTTTCCTTGACGTGGGCCAGTTCGTGCACCGCGATCATGCGCAGGAACTCCAGCGGCACTTCCTTGAACATGGTGGCGACGCGGATTTCGTGCTTGGCCTTCAGCTTGCCGCCCTGGACGCGCGAGACCGAGGTATGCAGGCCGAGCGCGTGGTTGATCACGTGGATCTTGCTGTCGTAGGCCACTTTATCGATCGGCGCCGCATTGCGCAGGTGCTCGGCGCGCAACTCCTGGACGTAGTCGTACAGCGCACGGTCGGTGCGGATATCGTGGGCTTTTGGATAACGTTTCGCCAGCACCTCGCCGAGGCGTCCCTGTTCCATCACCTGGCGGACTTGCGATAGTGTCTGTTCTGAGTAAGCGCTGAGGTATTTCATGGCGGGGCGAATGGTATCATGAGGCTATGCGCACCCACGTCAATTCGGTGGGACTGCTGGTGGTCAGCGACCCCGCATTGAACTTCAGCTATCCCGCCCACATCCCCCGAGAATGCATCGATGCCTTGCCTTCGCTGCCGGGCGTTTACTTCTTCCGCGACGGCGCCGGCACGCCGCTGTACATCGGCAAGAGCGTGAACATCCGCGCGCGGGTGCTGTCGCATATGCGCACGGCGGAGGAGATGCAGATGCTGGCGCGCACGGCCAGCATCGATTTCGAACGCACCGGCGGCGAGATCTGCGCCTTGCTGCGCGAGGCGGAACTGGTGAAGCGCCACCAGCCGGTCTTCAACCAGAAGCTGCGCCGCCAGCGCGAAATGTGCGCCATCAGCATGGCCGGCGAGGTGCCGCAGATCGTCTTCGCACGCGAGCTGGATTTTGCGCGCGCGCTGCAGCTGTTCGGCCTGTTCGGCAGCCGCAAGGCCGCTATCGAAACCCTGCGCGACGTGGTGCATGCGCGCGGCCTGTGCACGGTGGCCAGCGGGCTGGAGAAGGGGATGCCGGGCCGGCCATGCTTTGCACGCCAGGTGGCGCGCTGCCAGGGCGCATGCACCGGCGAGGAAACGGCCGCCGACCATGCGGCGCGGGTGCGGCTGGCGCTGGAGCCTTTGCGCGTGACGCCGTGGCCCTTTCCCGGGCCGGTGGCTATCGTCGAGGAATCCGCCGGCTTGCGCCAGCGCGCCATGGTCGATGGCTGGTGCTACCTTGGTGTGGCGGCAGCCGCGGGTAAGGCGCCGCGCGGCGGAAAGGCGCGCGCGGCCGCCCAGCCCCGCTTCGATATCGATGTGTACAATATTCTCGTGCGCCCGCTGGCGTCGGGCGCCCTACGCATCGAGGAGCTGTGAATGGCGATCAAGTTCAATGTGTTCGGCACGCGCGTTCATATCGAACGCCGCGGCAGCCAATGGGCCGCGTTTTACCCTGGTTCGGACGGCAAGCGCCGCGCGGCCGATTTCGTGATCCCGCCCGATGTCGAGGAGGGCGACCTGGCGCTGTACCTCGGCGACCTGTTCCACGAGGATGCGCGCCCCAGCCATCCCGACGTCAGCCGGGTAGCCTGACATGGCCGCCGCCGCGGTGCTGGCCGCTCTGGCCGCGCAGTGGGTGGTGGAGCCGATACAGCCGATGGCGAGCGCGCGCGCCGTGCACCAGGCGGCCTTCGTCGGCGATGGGCGGCTGCTGGTGATCGGCGGCTGCTCGGCCAACAGCTGCGACGCCCTGCAGTCATCGAATGAGTTCTACGATATCGCGCAACGCCGTTTCCGTCCTGCGCCGCCCATGCGCACGGCGCGCGTCAGCCATGCCACGGCGGCCTTGCCTGGCGGCGGCCTGCTGGTGGTGGGCGGCTGGACCGGGCGCGGCGCCACGGCTTCGACCGAGATCTTCGACGCGCGCGCAGCGGCCTTCGTGGCCGGCCCGCCGATGCGGGTGCCGCGCCTGGACGCGGCCGTGCTGGCGCTGGATGATGGCCGCATCCTGGTGGCGGGCGGCGCGTCCGGCCTGAACCAGCCGGTGGCCAGCGCGGAATTCTACGACGTGGCGACGCAGCGCTTTACGCCCGCTGCCGGCATGACGCTGCCGCGCACCAACCATGCCTCCGTGCGCCTGGCCGACGGCCGTGTGCTGCTGACCGGCGGCTTGCAGGCCAAGGGGCGCGCTACCGCTTCTGCCGAAGTGTACGATCCGCGCAGCGGCAAATTCACGGCGGTTGGCGCGATGGCGAGCCCGCGCTACAAGCATGCGGCGGTGGCGCTGCGCGATGGCCGTGTGCTGGTCATCGGCGGTTCGGCCGGGGACGATGAGCGGCAATTATTGGCCAGCACCGACATTTTCGACCCCGGGACCAATAGCTTTGCGCCCGGGCCGCGGTTGCAATCGCCGCGCTACAAGATCCCGTCCTCGGCCGTGGTGCTGGCGGACGGCGCGGTGATGATCGCTGGTGGCGCCGGCGACGTGGAAATATGGCGCCCCGGCGCGCGCCATTTCGAGCGCGCCAGCGGTTCGCTTGGCGCGGCCTGGCAGTTCGGCACCACCACCGCGCTGCCGTCGGGGGAGGTGCTGGTGCTGGGCGGCTACGACCAGGGCATCACACCCACGGCCAAGGCCTGGATCGTGCGCCGGCAGGGCGCGGCCCCCTGACTGCTCGACCACCGTAGACAGCGGCCCGGCATTGCGCTATATAATCGAGTATATTGCGCTAATGGAAAGGGTTGCTGATGAAACGTATCACCGCCGCATGGCTGTCGCTGTGCGCGGCCGGGCAGGTGGCGGCCGCCGACATTACGGTTTCGGCGGCGGCCAGCCTGAACAATGCCTTCCGCGAGGCGGCGGCAGCCTACGAAGTGGCCCATCCGGGACATAAGGTCCTGCTGAACTTTGGCGCGTCCGATGCGCTGGTGGCGCAAATCGCCAAAGGCGCCCCGGTCGACGTGTTTGCCTCCGCCGACCAGGAAGCGATGGACAAGGCCCAGGCCCATGTGGCGCCGGGCACCCGGCGTGATTTCGCCAGCAACCGCCTGGTGGTGGCGGTGCCCGCAGCCAGCAGCCTGCAATGGCGCACCCTGGCCGACCTGGGCCAGCCTGGCGTGCAGCGCCTGGCCACCGGCAATCCGGCCAGCGTGCCGGCTGGCCGCTACGCCCGGTCGGCGCTGGAGAAGGCGGGGCAGTGGCAGGCGCTGGAGCCGAAGTTCGTATTCGCCACCAACGTGCGCCAGGCGCTCGATTACATTGCGCGCGGCGAGGTGGAGGCGGGCCTGGTGTACCAGACCGACGTCGCCTCGCAGGCCGGCAAGGTGCGCGCGGTGCTGGCGGTGCCGACCGCAACGCCGATCACCTACCCGCTGGCGGTGCTGAAGGAGGCACCCAACGCGGCCGGGGCGCGCGGCTTCGCAGAGTTCATCTTGTCGGCCAGCGGCCAGGCGATCCTGGCGCGCCATGGCTTTGGCAAGCAGTAAGGAAGGGCGGTCGTAGATGGATGCTGCGCTCGTTGCGCTTGGCCTGTCGCTGAAGGTGGCGTTGTGGGCCACGCTGATCGACCTGGTGCTGGGCCTGGGCTTGGGCTACCTGCTGGCGCGCAAGCGCTTTCCCGGGCGCGAGCTGCTTGATGCCTTGCTGACCCTGCCGATGGTGATGCCACCGACCGTGCTCGGTTATTACCTGCTGGTGCTGATCGGGCGCAATGGGCCGATCGGGCACTGGCTGCAGCACAATTTCGGCATCAACCTGATTTTCACCTGGCAAGGCGCCGTCGTCGCGGCGGCGGTGGTGGCCTTCCCGCTGGTACTGAAAGGCGCGCGCTCGGCCTTCGAGGCGGTCGACGTGCAGCTGGAGCAGGCGGCGCGCGTGTTGGGCGTGCCGCCGTTCGGGGTGTTTTTACGCGTCAGCCTGCCGCTGGCCTGGCGCGGCGTGCTGGCCGGCACTTTGCTGGCCTTTGCCCGTTCCATGGGGGAATTCGGCGCAACCCTGATGGTGGCCGGCAGCATACCGGGCAAGACCCAGACCCTGTCGATCGCCGTGTACGAGGCGGTGCAGGCCGGGCAGGACGACACGGCCAACCTGCTGGTGCTGGTGACCTCGCTCACCTGCATCGCAGTGCTGGTGGCGGCCAACCGGCTGGCGCCGAACCGTGCGCAGGGGGCGGCATGACGATCCGCGTCGCCATCCGCAAAACCTTGCGCGCCGGCCAGCGCACTTTCGAGCTCGATGCGCGGTTCGAAACGGCCAGCAAGCGCGTGGTGATCTACGGCGCTTCCGGCGCGGGCAAGAGCCAGATGCTGAAGGCAATTGCCGGCCTGTCGCGCCCGGACAGCGGCCTGATCGAGCTCGATGGCCGGCGCCTGTTCGACAGCGGCACCGGCATCGATGTGCCGGCACGGCAGCGGCGCGTCGGCTACCTGTTCCAGGACTATGCCTTATTCCCGCACCTGAATGTACGGCAGAACATCGGCTTCGGCCTGCGGCGCGGCTGGCTCAACCCGGCGCCGCGCGGCGAGCCGGCGGCGGTGCGCTACTGGCTGGAGGCGTTCGGCCTGTCCGAGGTGGCGCACCAGCGCCCGGCCGAGCTGTCGGGCGGCCAGCGGCAAAGGGTGGCGCTGGCGCGCGCCATCGTGTGCGAGCCGGCGGCGCTGCTGCTGGACGAGCCTTTCGCGGCGCTCGATCCGGCGCTGCGGGTGCGCATGCGCGGCGAGCTCGACGCGCTGCAGCGCCGGCTCGATATCCCGATGCTGCTGATCACGCATGACCCGGACGATGCCGCCACCTTCGGCGGCCAGGTATTGACGATGGCGGACGGCCGCGTGGCCGGGGAGGGCGGGCCATGAGCAAGGAAGTCGGGCTGCGGGGCGAGGTGCGGATCACGCTCGATGGCCAGGACTTTGGCGGCCAGCAGCGGGTGGCGCTGCTGGCCAGCATCGCATCACACGGGTCGATCACGCAGGGTGCCAAGGCGATCGGCATGAGCTACAAGGCGGCCTGGGATGCGATCGACACCATGAACAACCTGGCCGGCGAGCCGCTGCTGGAGCGTTCAGCCGGCGGCAAGGGCGGCGGCGGCACCCGGCTGACGCAGCGCGGCGCCCGGCTGGTGGCGAATTTCCGCCGCATTGAATACGAACACAATGTGTTCATGCAGCACCTGAGCCGGCAGGCGCAGGGGCTGGCCGACGACTTTCTCCTGTTGCAGACGATGAAAATGAAGACCAGTGCGCGCAACCAGTTCTCCGGCACCGTGACGGCCATCAGGCGCGGTGCGGTCAATGATGAAATCCTGCTGCGTATTGTCGGCGGGCAGGAAATCGTGGCCATCATCACGCAGGAGAGCAGCGAAGCGCTGGGCTTGCGCGAAGGCAGTGCCGCGTTTGCGCTGGTCAAGGCTTCGTCGATCATCCTGGCAACCGGGCAGGGCAGCAAACTGTCCGCCCGCAACCAGTTGCGCGGCACGGTGTGCCGCGTGCAGCCGGGCGCCGTCAACTCCGAAGTGAGCATTGCCCTGCCCGGTGGCGGCACCGTTGCCGCCACCGTCACGCGCGACAGCGAACAGGCGCTGGAGCTGGAGGTGGGCATGGAAGCGACAGCCCTGTTCAAAGCCTCCAGCGTGATCATCGGCGTGCCTGACTAGGCGTGCCGGACCGTTAGCCGGGGTTGGGCTCGCCGTCCGGCTTGGCGCCTTGCCGGTTGCCATTGCGCGCCGTTTGCCGGCTTTCGCCGCCCTTGCGCCCGATTTCCGCCATATGTTCGCGGTTGCGGCTGACGACCTCGCCGCCTTTCTGGCCGGCGCGGCGCGCTTCTTCCGGTGTGAATTCGTGCGCCGTGCCTTTCTGGTGGGCGGCCTGGCCGCCTTTGCTGGCGATCATGCGCTGGGTCTCTTTATCCATCGCCGCGAAGCCGCGCTTGCTGGCGCCGGTCCTTGCCTGTTCGTCGTGCGTTGCCATCATCCACCTCCCTCAAAGTGCCCATGAACCGGGCGCAGGCCCGGGCTGGAAGCAGCGCCGTGGCTGCTTCTAGGGCTTGGAGGGGAGGGTGGCGCTAAAGTTCAAACTTTTTTTCGTTTGTTTCAGGAACCGGCCTGGCCGGTGGCGGAACGCTCGCCTTCCGCTTCGGCGGTATTATTGCCGCGCACCGGGGCGGCGCCGAAATCGTGTTCGAGTTCTTCCTTGCGGTCCTGCAGCTGTTCGCGCAGTTCCACCAGGTCGGCATCGCTATCGCGCACGGCGGGGAAGAGTTCCTGTTCTTCCTCGGTGACATGGTGTTCCACGCTTTCCTTCAGCTTCTGCACCGTGCCATCGAGTTCGCTGTCGCCGCTGGCCATGCCGCGGATCAGGGCCACCAGCTCCTTGATGCTGGCATGTTCCTCCAGCGCTTCGTCGACTTCCTCGCGCATGCCCGTTTCGGCGCTCACGGCGGGATAGAAAATTTCTTCTTCGATGGTGGCGTGGATGGTCAGGTCCATGCAGATTTGCTGCGCCAGGTCGTGTTTCAGGCCCTGGTGGGAAGCGTCGCACTGTTCGAACTCGCGGAACAGGCTTTTGACCTTGTCGTGGTCAGAGGTGAGGAGCGCCACGGCATCGTTGTCCGTGGCGCTGTTGCTTTGCTGGCTCATGCTGGCTCCTTTGCATCGGTTAGGCCGCGCCAAGGAGCCGCAGGGGAAGGGATCAGGCCACTTGCAGCACCAGCTTGCCGAAGTTCTTGCCTTCGAACAGCATGTTCAGCGCCTGCGGGAAGTTTTCGATGCCGCGCACCACATCTTCCCGGCTCTTGATCTTGCCTTCCTGCAGCCATTTGCCGAGCGCGGCAACGGCTACGTGGTAGCGGTCGGCGTAATCAAACACCACCATGCCCTCCATGCGTGCGCGGTTGACCAGCAGGGCCAGGTAGTTGGCCGGCCCCTTGACCGGCGTCGTGTTGTTGTATTGGGAAATTGCGCCACACACGACGATGCGGGCTTTCAGGTTAATGCGCGTGAGCACGATATCGAGGATGTCGCCACCAACGTTATCAAAGTATACGTCAACGCCATTTGGGCAGTGTTCCTTCAGGCCGGCCCGCACGTCGCCGCCCTTGTAGTCGATGCAGGCGTCGAAGCCCAGCTCATTGACGACGAAGTCGCACTTCTCCTTGCCGCCGGCTATGCCGACCACGCGGCAGCCCAGCTGCCTGGCGACCTGGCCCACGGTCTGGCCCACGGCGCCGGCCGCGCCCGATACCACCACGGTTTCCCCGGCCTTGGGCTGGCCCACTTCGAGCAGGCCGAAGTAGGCCGTCATGCCGGGCATGCCGAGGGTGTTGAGCCAGGTGGTGGCGGGCGCCAGGCGGGTGTCGATCTTAACCAGGGCGGCGCTGCGGTCGTCGGCGGCGCCGATCCAGTACTGCTGCACGCCCAGGCCGCCGGCCACCTGGTCGCCCACGGCAAAGCGCGGCGATTTCGAGGCCACCACTTCGCCCAGGCCGCCGGCGCGCATCACTTCGCCGATCGCCACCGGGCGGATGTAGGACTTGCCTTCGTTCATCCAGCCGCGCATGGCGGGGTCGAGCGACAGGTAGTGGGTCTTGACCAGCACTTCACCGTCGGCCAGTTCGCGCACGGTTTCGCGCGTGACTTGCCAGTCGCTGTCCTTGGTCATGCCGACCGGGCGGGCGGCCAGGCGGAACTGGGTATTCTCCATACTGTCTCCTTTTGTAAAATAGTACGGTCATTCTATTCCGTATTTTGCCGGAGGTGGCAATGTTCATGCGACAATATTGACCCATCCATGAACTGACCATGCCATGATCCACCCAGAATACATCCTCACGCTCTCCTGCCACGACCAGCGCGGCATTGTCCATCGCGTATCCGGATTCCTGGCCGAGCATGGGTGCAACATCATCGATTCCGCCCAGTTTGGTGACGCGGAAACGCAACGCTTCTTCATGCGCGTGCATTTTGCGCGCGAAGACGCGGCCGTCAGCGATGCCATGCTGCGCGATGACTTCGCCGGCGTGGCCGCAGCCCTCGGCATGGAGTGGGCGCTGCACGATGCGCACGCCAAGCCGCGCGTGATGCTGATGGTGTCCAAGATCGGCCATTGCCTGAACGACCTGCTGTTCCGCTACAAGAGCGGGCTGCTGCCGGTCGAGATCCCGGCCATCGTCTCCAACCACATGGACTTCTACCAGCTGGCGGCCAGCTATAATATTCCGTTCCACCACCTGCCGCTGGCGACCGGCGCGCCCGAATCGGCCAAGCTGGCGCAGGAAGCGCGCGTGGCCGAGCTGATGGAAACGCACAAGGTGGACCTGGTGGTGCTGGCGCGTTACATGCAGATCCTGTCGCCCTCGATGTGCGAGCGCCTGAAAGGGAAGGCGATCAATATCCACCATTCCTTCCTGCCCAGCTTCAAGGGCGCCAAGCCGTATGCGCAGGCCCACAAGCGCGGCGTGAAGCTGATCGGCGCTACCGCCCACTTCGTGACCGGCGACCTGGATGAAGGCCCGATCATCGAGCAGGACGTGGAACGCGTGGACCACGCCATGGATTCGGACGCACTGACTGCGATCGGGCGCGACGTGGAATGCGTGGTGCTGGCGCGCGCGGTCAAATGGTTTGTCGAACACCGCATTTTGCTGAACGGCGACCGTACTGTAATTTTCAAGTAATAAGTAATGGCTCTTAAATCGACGATCTACAAGGCGGAACTGTCCATCGCGGACATGGACCGCAACTACTACGCAACCCATTCGCTGACCCTGGCGCGCCATCCGTCCGAGACCGATGAACGCCTGATGATCCGCATCGTGGCCTTCGCCATCCACGCCGACGAGGCGCTGGTGAACGCCAAAGGCATCTCCGATACCGAAGAACCCGACCTGTGGCAGATGGACCTGACCGGCGCGATCCAGCTCTGGATCGAAGTCGGCCAGCCGGACGAGCGCCGCCTGCTGAAGGCGGCCGGCCGCTCGGAAAAAGTGATGGTGTACTCCTACAGCTCCGCTTCGCATGTCTGGTGGAAGCAGCTGGCCAGCAAGATCGATCGCGCCAAGAACGTGAGCGTGGTGAACATCGACGCGGAAGCCAGCGCCCAGCTGGAAAAGATGGCGCAGCGCTCGATGCAGCTGCAATGCACCATCCAGGATGGCCAGATCTGGCTGACCGACGGCGAAACCACCGTGGAAATCCCGCGCGAGGTCTGGAAGGCCTGATATGCGCGCCCCGGCTGCCCGCGCTGCCATTGCCGCCTTGCTGCTCATGCTGGGCGGGGCGGCGCTGGCGCAAGGGGAGCCGCAGGTGACGCAGGCCCAGGTCATGGCGGGCGCCGCAAAGCTGTATGAGGAACACCTGGCCGAACTGCGCGCCGGCCACCGCCTGGATGACAATCCCCGCTTCGCGGCGCGCGTGGCGGCCATTGCCCGCACCCTGGTCGAGCAGGCCAAGCGCGACTATCCGGAGACCGCCGGCTGGCAGTGGGAGCTGCACACCACGTCCGACGAGACGGAAAACGCTTTTGCCATGGCGGGCGGCAAGCTGCTGGTCGGCGCCGCGTTCGTGGAGCGGCTGGTGCTGAACGATGCGGAACTGGCCATGCTGCTGGCGCATGAAATGGCGCATGTGGTCCTGCTGCATAACCTGCGCGAAGCAGAGGAAGCCCTGCGCCTGGAGCCGCATCGGGCCGCGCGCCCGTATGCGGAACTGGAGCATGCCATCGACCACGACTATGGCTTGATGCGCAAGCTGGCGCAGTTCAACTTTGTACAGGAGGAAGAAGCCGACCGCGAAGGCATGCGGCTGGCGGCGCGCGCCGGCTGGAAGCCGGCCGAACTGGCGCGCTTTTTCCGCAAGCTGGAACGCAACAGCCAGTCGCCGAATTTCCGTAGCCTCTACCATCCTTCGCCGGCCATGCGGACGCGCGCGGCAAACCAGCAGGCGGCTGCGCTGGAAGCAGGGCGCTAAGCTATAATTTCCGCCTGCATTCGATTGAGGTGGAATATGAAAAAGCAGTTTTTTGCGGCGGCCATGCTGTTTGCCATTGCAGCATCGGCAGCGGCGCAAATCAGCGTGCGTGAACCATGGATCCGGGCCACCGTGCCGGCTGGCCAGGCGACGGGGGCCTTCATGCGGCTGCAGTCGGCGCAGGACGCGCGGCTGGTTGAGGTGAGCACGCCAGCGGCGGGCATCGTTGAAATCCACCAGATGTCGATGCAGGGCGACCGCATGATGATGTCGGCGGTGGATTATATCGACCTGCCGGCGGGCAAGACTGTGCCCCTGGCTTCTGGCGGCTACCACATCATGATGATGGACTTGAAGCGCCAGATGAAAGCCGGGGAAACCGTACCCATGACCCTGGTGTTCGAGAAGAAGGACAAGAAACGCGAAACGGTGACGGTGCAGGTGCCGGTCAAACCGCTGTCGTACACGCCGCCGAAATTGCAGTGATCCCCCGCCTTCAGCGCAAGCGCCCCGCCAGCCGGGGCGTATTCTTTTGCGCTAGCCCAAAGCCTTGTCCCGGCAGCTTCCTACAATCGAAGCATGCCCAACCAACACGACGCCGCCCTGAAGCGCCTGTTCAGCTTTCCGGAGCTGGTCCGCGCGCTGCTTGAGCTGGTGCCGGGTTGCCCGGCCGCGAGCGCCAGCGGCTTCGAGCGCCTGAACTGCAGCTTTGTCAGCAGTTCGGCACGGCAACGCACGGCTGATATGGTGTGGCGCATCTTCTGTGGCGACGCGCTGTTCTATTTATTGCTCGAATTCCAATCCACCGTAGACCGGCAAATGCTGCCACGCGTGCAGGTCTATGCGGGCTTGCTGTCGCAGGATTTGCATGCCCGGCACAAAAGCACGGAACTTTTCACCTTGCTGCCGGTCGTAGTCTATTCAGGCCGCCGCAAATGGCCGCGTGCCAGGGCGAGCCAGGCCTGGTGGGCCAAGCCGCTGGAGGAAGAGCAAGTGTTCTTCCTGGTCGATGAGGCGTTTGCCGGCGAGTCGGTAATTGCTGATGTGATCCGCCTGGTGCGCGCCGAGAGTCTTCACGCCGTGATGTCGGCGCAGGTGGCACTGCTCGGATGGCCCAGGGCAAGCGAAGGATTGCGGCGCGAGATAAACCGGGTTGCAGACGAGCGGCTGCAGCTCTTCGACTCAGGCAAGGGGGAAATCATGAAGGTGCA
Source organism: Pseudoduganella sp. (assembly GCF_041914865.1). Taxonomy (NCBI): domain Bacteria; kingdom Pseudomonadati; phylum Pseudomonadota; class Betaproteobacteria; order Burkholderiales; family Oxalobacteraceae; genus Pseudoduganella; species Pseudoduganella sp. Next base: position 128,608 of record NZ_JAYSCO010000007.1, read on the forward strand.
ACAGAAACGGAAGTCACGGCCGCGCGAGCTGACCGAGGAGGACGAGGAGGCTTTGTGGCAGTACTATAACAACATCATCGATTCGGCTTTGCGCGACTCGGAATGTATCAGGTTTATGGCCGCAAGAGCTGAGGCCAAGCGAGAGGGGAACCTGGAAGGCCGGCAAGAAGGGCGGCAGGAGGGGCGGCAGGAGGGGCGGCAGGAGGGGCGGTGGGAAGGGCGTCAGGAAGGGCGTCAGGAAGGGCTGCAGGAGGGGCGGCTTGAAGCATTGCGCCATGTACTTGGCAAAGCGTGCGAGAAGCAAGCCCTGCCAAGCCACCTCGCAGCGAAAGTTGCCAGCGCCGATCTGGCCCAACTGGAGAGCTGGGTGCCGCGTCTGATCGCAGGCGAATCGATATCGGCCGTGCTGGCAGAGGGAAGCCCATGACGCGTCGCTGCCACGGGCCGCCTGCGGTCAGTTGGGGGCGCCCGCCAGACGCTTGACGCTGCCGGAACCCATCAGGCTCTTGGTCACTTGCGGCTCGCCGTAGTAGCGCACGTCGCCCGAGCCGGCGACGCTGACAGTCAGCGACTGCTTGGCCCACACCACCGCCTGGCCCGAGCCGCCGATGCTGACCACCACATCCTTGGTGGCCAGCTGGCCGGTGCTGACTTTGCCGGAACCGCCGATCGAAACCTTCAGCTTGTCGGTCGAGCCGCTGGCTTTCAGGTTGCCGCTGCCGCCGAGGGAGACCGTCACGGACTCGCCTTCGATATCGCGCAAATTCATGGAGCCGGAGCCGCCGACATCGAACGACAGCTTGCCGCCGCGAATCCCTTCGGCATCCACGGAGCCCGAGCCGCCGACCGAGATGCGCTCCATCTTCTTTGCAGTGACCACCACCTTCAGGTTGCGCGTGTCGAGATGCAAGTTGCGGCGGGCAGGGCGGATTTTCAGGGTGCCGTCCTCCACCACGGTTTCAATCAGGGGCAGGATGTTGTCATCCGACTCGATGGTCACGCTTTCGGTGCTGCCCATGCGGACCTCGACGCTGCCCGGCAAGCCCAGGCCCAGGCCACTGAAATTGCTCACGTCGCGCGCCTGCTTGGCAATATTGCCATTGCCCTGCACGCGTTCCCCGGCGAACCAGCCCAGCGGCGAGGCCGACACCAGGGTGACCGGGGCGGCAACGGCCGCAAAGACGGAAGCGGCGACCAGGGCATTGCGCACTGCAGCAGACATTTTCATCGTGTTTCTCCTCGGGTATGCATTGTTCGATGGTTGGATCGTATCCCAGCCGGCAGGCGGGCGCCTGCGCCATGCGACAGGGTGCTGGCAGCCGGGAATAGAATGCATTTCCCGGGGACAGGGCGGCGCTCCTGTATCATTTCGCCCATGCTTACCATCATCATCAAACAGGGCAAGGAAGCCTCCATCCTTGCCGGCGACCCGTATATTTACCTGTCCGCCATCGAACGGGTCGACGGACGTCCCGCCGAAAAGAACAAGCCGGGCGCCACTGCCACCGTTGTCAGCTCCTCCCGCAAATTCCTGGCGCGCGCTGCCTACAATGCCAAATCGCAAATCGCCGCCCGCGTCTGGACCCTGCGCGAGGACGAACCAGTCGACCACGCCATGGTGAAACGCCGCGTGCGTGCCGCTATCGCCCGCCGCAGCCACGTGCTGCAGGCGGCGCGTCCGGATGCGTTGGTGCCGATCGTGCTGGGCGATGAAGACGGCCTGTCCGGCCTGCTGGTCCACAGCTATGGCGGCAAAGAGGGCTACCTGGTGTGCCAGTTCCAGTCGGCCGCAGTGGAAGCATGGAAGATTGCTATCGTGCAGGCGCTGATTGCGGAAACGGGTTGTCCGAATGTGTATGAGCGGTCCGACAAGCTGATGCGCGAAGGCGAGGGCTTGCACGTCAAGTCGCGCGCCCTGGCCGGCGACGAGCCGCCGCAGCGCCTGACGGTGACCGAACGCGGCCGCAGCTTCCCCTATGACATCCGCACCGGTTTTGAGTATCCGAAATAAATGTTGTACTTAAGCCACTTACCTTCCATAAGGCAAATGCAATAGAATCGTGCGAACCTTTCCGGAGAGCACAGGCACATGGAACACTCGCAAATTCGCACCCTTTCCTACATCGAGAACGAAGACCACCCGGTGTTCGGCACCCTCGTCGAGCAAATCCTGCACCTGCTGAACTCCAAACTGGTTTTCTCCGACATCCTGATCCACCAGAACAGCCCCTTGCTGCTGCGCCAGCCCAAGGGCCTAGTGGCGGTGACCGATTCCCCGATCACGCGCGAGGAACTGGAAGAGTTCTTTGAAGTGGTGGAGCCGAACTGGCGCGAACGCATCCAGGACCGCGCCTTCGACCGCGCCATCGACCTGCACACCGCCCGCATCCGCGCCAACTGCTTTTCGTTCCAGGGCAAGAAGCGCCTGGGCTGCGTGATCCGCCGCTTCCCGAAGGAACCGCTAGCACTGTCGAGCCTGGGCCTGCGTCCGGCCGAGGAAAAGTTCGCCCAGCTGTCGAGCGGCCTGCTGCTGATCATCGGCGACACCTGCCAGGGCAAGTCGACCACCATCGCCTCCATGCTGGACGAGATCAACAAGAACCGCTCCGGCCACATCATCACCATTGAAGACCCGGTGGAGACCCTGATCCCGCAGCGCAAGTGCGTGATCACCCAGCGCGAAGTAGGCTATGACGGCGACGTCGAATCGTTCGACCTCGGCGCCAAGGATGCGCTGCGCGAGCGCCCCGACGTGATCGTGATCGGCGAGATCCGCGACGCCGAAACCGCGCATGAGGCGCTGGCTCTGGCCGAGTCCGGCCCGCTGGTGCTGGCCTCGCTGCATGCGCGCTCGACCGAACTCGGCCTGCAAAAGATGATCCGCCTGCTGGGCAACACCGAACCGCAGCGCCAGGCCCTGGCGCATGCCCTGCGCGGCGTGCTGTGCCAGGCCCTGATGCCGGCACTGGATGGCGACCGCTACTACCTCGCCACCGAAAGCCTGACCGTCAATCCCGAAGTCGCCGCCGTGATCGAAAGCGGCAGCGTGGCCGAGCTGCGCAACATGATGGAACACAAGGCCGCGCCTGGCTGCCACACCATGAACGAATGCCTGCGCAAGCTGCTGGCCGAGAAGAAAGTCAGCCTCGAAGACGCGCGCCACGCCACCACCGACCGCCTCGGCTTCGCCGATATGTAAGCCAGGGACAAAAAAAATGGGGACAAAAAAATGGGGACGTACCCCATTTTTCCGCGCAGCGGAAAATAGGGTACGTCCCCATTTTTTTGTCCCCATTTTTTTTGCGCGCTACTCCAGCGGGACGTTGCGGTAGCGGTTGACGGCGGTGCTGTCGACCGGCGGGGCGTTGTTGCCCCAGGCGGAACGCAGGTAGGAGACGACCTGGGCCACTTCGACGTCGTTCAGGGCGTGGCTGTAAGGCGGCATGCCGTAGGGGCGCGGGTTGCCGGCGGTGCCGGGGGCGAAACCGCCGTTCAGCACGATGCGGATCGGATTCACCGCTTCATCCATCGTCAACGCGCGGTTACCGGCCAGCGGCGGGTAGTGCGGTGGGATGCCTTCGCCTTGCGCGCCGTGGCAGTCCATGCATTGCTTGCGGTAGATCTTTTCGCCGGCGGCGAGGAAGGCGAGCGCTTCCGGTTCCTTTGAGCGCTCGTATGGTTCGCGCTTGCCGGCTTCGTTCGGCAGCGATTTCAGGTACACGGCCATGGCGCGCGCGTCTTCATCGCTCAGGTGCTGCAGGCTTTCGCGCACCACTTCGGCCATCGGGCCGAAAACGGTGGCGCGCTGCGAGATGCCGGTTTTCAGCAGGTCGGTAATGTCTTTCACTTCCCAGTCGCCCAGGCCGGCCTCGCGGTCGGAGGTGAGCGAGGGGGCGTACCAGCCCAGCACGGGTATCAGGCCGCCGGACAGGCTCTTGTCGCTGGCGCCCAGGGCATTGCGTTCGCTGTGGCAGGCAATGCAGTGGCCGGGCCCTTGCACCAGGTAGGCGCCGCGGTTCCATTCGGCGGATTTGCTGTTGTCGGGCGTGTAGACGGCAGGCTTGAAGTAGAGCGCGCGCCAGACCGCCAGCATGGCTTGCTGGTTGTACGGGAAGCGCAGTTCGTGCGGGCGGTTGGCCTGCCGCACCGGGGTGATGGTCTGGAAGTAGGCATACATCGCGTCCGAGTCGTCGCGCGTGATGGCGGTGTAGTTCGTGTACGGGAAGGCTGGGTACAGCAGGCGGCCATCCCTGGCTTTGCCGTTGTGCAGGGCGTTCCAGAAGTCGGTCGCGCTCCAGTTGCCGATGCCGGTTTCCTGGTCGGGCGTGATATTGGGCGAGATCACGCTGCCAAACGGCGTTTGCAGGGCACGCCCGCCGGCGTAGGCGGCGCCGTCGCGCGTGGTGTGGCAGGCCATGCAGTCGGCCGCCTTGGCGAGGTAGGCGCCGCGTGCGATCTTTTCTGCGAGCGGCAGGTTCTGCGCGGCGGCGCTGGGCGCCGGGCCCGTATCGTGTTTGGGCCAGATGAAGCCGACCGCTGCGACCAGCAACAGCAGGGGAACGGCAATGGCGATTTTCGTATTGCGCTTCATTTTTCGTTCTTGTGGGTGGGGAGGCCGCCGCATTCCATGGGCAGCGGCTTGGGCAGCGCGGACGCTGGGCGGGCATTCGGGTCGGCTGGCTGCGCGGCCAGCCAGCCGGAGACGGCGGCCACGTCGGCTTCGCTCAGGCGGTTGGCGACATCGGCCATGCAGTCCGGGGCATGCGCCTTGCGCTTCTGGTTGCGCCAGGCCCCGAACTGGGCGTTGATGTAGTCGCGCGGCAGGCCGATCAGGCCGGGAATGGCGGGGGCGACGCCGGTCATGGCGTCGCCGTGGCAGGCGACGCAGGCGGGCACTTTGCGCGCCGGGTCGCCCTGGTGCACCAGCACGCGGCCGCGTTCGATCATCTGCGGCGTGGCGCTGCTGGCGGCCGGCGGCGAGTAGGGGGCGTGCTGTTCGGAGAAGTACTGGGCGATCTCGCGCAGGTAGGCGTCCGGCAGCTGTTCCACCATATACGTCATCATCGGGTAGTGGCGGCGGCCCTGCTTGAAGTTCAACAGCTGGTTGTACAGGTAGGTGGCGGGCTTGCCGGCGATGCGCGGGAAGAAGGCGTCGCCCTGTTCATTGGCCTTGTGGCAGGCGAGGCAGGCGGCCACGCGCTGATCCATGGTGTCCGGCAGCCGGGCCGGCGCGGCGCGCGCGGGCAGGGCGGCCACAAGGGCGGCGAGGACTGCAATGCATGAGAGAATGCGCATGATGAATCCGTTTTTCTTGTGATGCATCAAGGATACGCCTGCGAGGCGCAGAATAACAGGCTCAGAATAGCCGCGGAAAGAGGGTATCAGTTTGAAGCTGTATGAGGCGCTGGCCGATGAACTGGCGGGGTTGATGGCGGATGGGGTGCTGCGCCCCGGCGAAAAGCTGCCGTCGGTGCGCCAGCAGCAGGAACGGCGCGGCGTCAGCCCGTCCACCGTGTTCCAGGCCTATTACCAGCTGGAGGCGCGCGGCCTGATCGAGTCGCGCCCGCGTTCGGGTTACTACGTGGCTGCGCGGCGCCAGGCGGCGCCGGAGCCGGAAGTGTCGCGGCCGGATGCGGCGTCCACCCTGGTCGATGTCAGCGAGCTGGTATTCCAGGTGCTGGAGGCCAGCCGCGCCCCGGGCAACGTGCCGTTCGGATCGGCCTTCCCCAGCCCCTTGCTGTTCCCGCTCGATAAGCTGGGGCGCGCCGTGACCGCCAGTATGCGCCGCATCGATCCGTGGAGCACGGTGGCCGACCTGCCGCCGGGGAATGCGGAACTGCGGCGCCAGATCGCGCTGCGCTACCAGCTGGACGGGGTGCAGGTGTCGCCCGACGATATCGTGATCACCAACGGCGCGCTGGAGGCGCTCAACCTGTGCCTGCAGGCCGTGGCACGGCCCGGCGACACGGTGCTGGTGGAGTCGCCCAGCTTTTACGCGGCCTTGCAGGCGCTGGAGCGCATCGGTTTGAAGGCGGTGGAGGTGGCGACGCATCCGCGCGACGGCATCGACCTCGATGCCCTGGCGGCGGCTATCGAGCAGCACCAGCCGCGCGCCTGCTGGCTGATGACCAGCTTCCAGAATCCGCTCGGCAGCCTGATGCCGCCGCAGAAGAAACAGGCCCTGGTGGAGCTGCTGGCGGTGCACGAGGTGCCGCTGGTCGAGGATGACGTATATGGCGAGCTGTATTTCGGCGCGCAGCGGCCGGCGCTGGCCAAGCGTTTCGACAGCAAGGGCCTGGTCATGCACTGCAGCTCGTTCTCCAAATGCCTGGCGCCGGGCTTCCGCGTCGGCTGGGCGGCGGCGGGGCGCTTTGCGCGCCAGGTGGAGCGGCTGAAGCTGACCACCAGCCTGGCGGCGGCCATGCCGTCGCAGCTGGCGCTGGCCGAATACCTGGGGCAGGGCGGCTATGAGCGCCACCTGCGCCAGCTGCGCGGCGCGCTGGCCGGGCAGCAGCGGCAGATGCTGGCGGCCATCGGCCAGCACTTCCCGCCTGGCACGCGGGTGACGCAGCCGCAGGGCGGCTATTTCCTATGGGTGGTGCTGCCGGAAGCAGTCGATGCGCTGCAGCTGCACCGGCAGGCGCTGGCGCACGGCATCAGCATTGCGCCGGGACCGATGTTCAGCGCCAAGCGGGCTTTCCGGAACTGCATCCGCCTGAACTACGGCCATGCATGGGACGAGCGGCTGGCCGCTGCCATCGCTACGCTGGGGGCGCTGGCGCACGCGGCGTGCGCGGCTTCTTCGGCGGCTTGATCGGCGGCAGCACATTGCCCAGGCCGATCCAGTGGCGGTACACGCGCAGGGCCACCTGCGCATCGTCGGCCGCGTACAGGATCTGCTTGGCGTTCAGGCGCGGCGCGGCCCAGTTGGTGGTGGAGATTTTCTTGGACTTGGCCAGGGTCTGGCCGAAATACTTGGCGACTGCGCTCTTGGCGCCCAGGTCGTTCTTCTGGCCCGGCACGCGCAGCACCACGCCCAGGTCGACCACTTTCAGCGGTTCGATGCCAAGCTTGCTGCGCACGCGCTTGACGTCGTCCGACAGGCCGAAACCGACCTTCAAGGTCAGGTCCGATTCCAGGATGGCCTTGACTACCTCTGTATGCGCAAAGCCGGCGCCGACCTGGAATAGCCAGGCCTGGCGGTCATCCGCAAACTGGATCAGGTGCGGGCCGTCCGAGCTTTCGCCCTTGACGAAGGTGGGTTTGGATTCGGTGTCGAAGCCGATGGCATCCGCCGCCAGCAAGGCCGCGCGGGCGGCCTCCGCTTCGGCGGCGGTTTTCACGAGGCGCACGTCGGCCAGCCGGATGCCCTCGTACGGCGGCAACTCGGGGACGGCTCCTGGCGCCTCGTCGTGCATTACTTCTTGGAGAACTTGGCGGTCAGCGCTTGCAGCTTTTCCGCGCGGCGGCGGGTCGCTTCTTCGGCGGCTGCGGCTTCGCGCTCGGCGGCGCGTTCAGCCTTGCGGCGTTCCATTTCCTTCTTGTGGCGTTCGGCCAGGGTTTCCTTGGCGTGTTTGCGGTGTTCGTCGGTCACTTCGACGCCGGTGCTGCCGTCCAGGTTGTAGCGCACGGTGGCCTTCTCCATGGCGCGCAGGTAGCGCTGCGAGGAGGTGTGGATGCCCAGGGCGGCGCGCATCAGCTTGCGGTTGATTTCCGGCTGGGCGGCGATCAGCTGCTTGTCGATACCGATCGACAGCGGCAGGCTGTCGCGGAACGGTGCATACTGTTGCTGCAATTGCTTGAGCAGGGCGCGTGCGGAGCCCGGGGCTGCTGGCGCGGCGGCGGCCGCTTCTTCGGCCGGCTGCTGTGGGGTGAGGCTAGTGTTCATCGACTTCATAGGTTAAGCAAGAGCCGCCAGCATACCATGAGGAGCCCCTGCGACGCATTGTCTTTCCTGTCATGATGTTGTTTTGATATCGATTTAGCACGTGCGGCCGGGCTCAAAAGCTTGTATAATGATCGACGCACCAAATGCAGGACGGTGCGTATTCAGTTTTGCAAAGAGTTTTCGGCCGGGGCCATGCCGCCCTGTGAAGTCCAGTTCCAGGGCATGTGCCCTCTCCTCGCACTGAATCCACGGAAGCGGGCCCGTTACAGCGGGCTTTTTCTTTTCCGGATCATCCCTGAACCCGAGCCATCGAGAAGCGCCCCACCGGGAGCGCGCAGAGAGATATTGAATGACGAAACCTAAGACCCTGACGTTGTCCGCCAAGAAATCCACTGGTTCCTCCACCACCAGCGCACCGCTGGCCGTGCCGAAAACCAGCCTTTCCTATGTGATTGACAACGCTCAAGAGGAAGCAGGCAAAGTCACGGTTGTAAAGAAAACCCGTTCGCGCCTGGCCGCCGTGCCGGTGGTGGAAGCCCCGGTGGAAGCCGCGCCGGCCGAACCGGTGGTGAAGACCCGCGCCCGCAAGACTGCTGAAGCCAAGCCGGTATCGCTGGCCGTGGTGGCGGAAGAAGCGCCGGCCGCGCCGGTCAAGCGCGGCCGCAAGCCGAAAGCTGCTGCCGAAGTGGCGCCGGTCACCGTGACCACCGGCCCCGCCGCCGTGACCGAGGTGCGCGACGCCGCCGTGCTGGCCTCGATCGACACCTCCGGCTACCTGCTGCCGCAGGTGAAGGTGCCGGGCCGCCGCGGCCGCAAGCCAAGCGAATTCACACCGGAAAACGACGAAGTGGCGGCACTGAACGCCGTGGAACGCGCCGAACTGAAGGCCGCGTCCAAGGCGCGTGAGCGCAAGGCCAAGGGCCTGGACGCCTTCGGCATGAACGACGGCGCCAATGCGGAGGAGCTGGAAAAGCGCCGCACCCAGTTCAAGAACCTGATTAATCTGGGCAAGGACCGCGGTTACCTGACCTACGCCGAGATCAACGACCACCTGCCGGAAAACATCGTCGATCCGGAAGCGATCGAAGGCATCATCGCCACCTTCAACGACATGGGCATCGCCGTGTACGAGCGCGCGCCGGATGCGGAAGCGCTGCTGCTGTCCGATAACGTGCCGACCGCCGCCAGCGACGACGAAGTGGAAGCCGCAGCCGCCACCGCGCTGTCGACCGTCGACTCCGACTTTGGCCGTACCACCGATCCGGTCCGCATGTACATGCGTGAAATGGGCGCCGTGGCGCTGCTGACGCGCGAAGGCGAGATCGAAATCGCCAAGCGTATCGAAGGCGGCCTGCGCGACATGATCCAGGCGATTTCCGCCTGCCCGACCACCATCTCCGAGATCCTGGCCCTGGCCGAGAAGATCGAGAAGGACGAGATGAAGGTGGACGACGTGGTGGACGGCTTCGTCGACCTGAACGAAGACGCACCGGCCCTGGCGCCAGCCAAGACCGCCGCCGCTTCCGACGAAGACGACGAGGAAGACGAGCTGGAGGAAGAGGAAGAAGAGGAAGATGGCGACGTCAATGGCGGCGCCGCCGGCTACTCGACCGAACAGCTGGCACAGCTGAAGGAAGACGCGCTGGCCAAGTTCGCCCTGATCTCTTCGCAGTTCGACAAGATGCGCAAGGCCGCCTACGGCAATGCCGCCTACCAGAAGGCGCAGGACATCATCTCCAACGAGCTGCTGGGCATCCGCTTCACCGCCAAGGTGGTGGAAAAGCTGTGCGACACCCTGCGCGGCCAGATGGAGCAGGTGCGTTCGATCGAGCGCGCCGTGCTGGAGCTGTGCGTGAACCGCTGCGGCATGCCGCGCGCGCACTTCATCAAGGTCTTCCCGGGCAACGAAACCAACCTGGACTGGGTGGATGGCGAAGTCAACGCCGGCTACCCGTACTCCGCGGTGCTGGGCCGTAACGTGCCCGCCATCAAAGAGCTGCAGAACAAGATGATCGACCTGCAGGAGCGCGTGGCGCTGCCGCTGGCCGACCTGCGCAAGATCAACAAGCAGATGGCAGCCGGCGAGAAGCGCGCCCGCACCGCCAAGCGCGAAATGACCGTGGCCAACCTGCGTCTGGTGATCTCGATCGCCAAGAAGTACATCAACCGCGGCCTGCAGTTCCTGGACCTGATCCAGGAAGGCAATATCGGCCTGCTGAAGGCGGTCGACAAGTTCGAATACCGCCGCGGCTACAAGTTCTCGACCTACG